>JABDJT010000120.1 GCA_013003335.1 Verrucomicrobiales bacterium
TTGCGAGGGAGGGCAACGAATTTTGACGGCAGCTAATGATGGGTTTCTACGAATGTGGAGAATCGCTTATGCAACTCAGTTTGATCTAGCTGAAGATTCTCCTGCAGCACCGGCGGGATCGACCCCAATTATGATTGGGAATTCAAGCAGACCACCCCCTGCGCAAAGGATTTCGGGGCAATTAATTTCCATGATTCGGACTCACCACTGCTCCAAATTCTCAAAAAATGATATCCCCGTTGCCATTGACCCTCGGGGGCATTTTGCTGCTATTGGAAACCAATATGGGAGTATTTTGATGTTCCAGATTCCAAGTTTTCGGGGCTTTAATTTTTCACTGGGTCAGGAGACCTCGATATTTTCAGCCGCTGTCAGTCCGGACGAAAGCCGAATTGCAACCCTGATCAAAGAAGACAAAATTTGTTTATGGGACCGCGGCACACGAGCAATTGATGCTGTCATAAAACTCGAAAAACAAGATTCGGCTGAAAAATTCAGACATGTCGCTTTTTGCAATGGCGAAAAAAAGCTCATTGTTTCAGGTGAAAAACCGGGGACTGCACTCGACCTCAAAAGGGAGTTCGCAAAAATATGTGATATCGATCAAGGATCCGAGTTGGCTCGGATTGACGCAGATTATTTATCGGTGGCAACCGGGAGACACACGGTAATTGTATGTCGAAACGGTCATAAACTTAGTATTCTGGACTCGGATTTCAATCTTCTGGGGAATCTCCATCTGGAAGGGAAGAGAATTGTATCTGCCATATCTGAAAACGGAAAAACCCTTGCCTTAGCAAGTGGAGATTCACTCATTTCATGGGACTTGGAAAACAGCGTCACTCTAAATCATTTTCAGAGTTCCATCTCGGCAGAGATTACCGCTATAGCTGCAGGCAATGGTCAAAAATTGGCTGTTTCCGGTTTCGATGGATCTATTCTGATCTTTGATTCCCAAAGCAGAGAAGCAGTGACGCGAATTGATCAAAAAATTTCTGATCAAGGAAATTATTCCATCGGGAGTTTGGAATTTTCTCACGATGAAAAATTGCTCGCAGTCGGTGAACATGAAGGAAAAATAACTTTATGGGATTTGAATGAAGAAAGACCAATCCATGTGTTTTCGAGGCATCTCTTTAACATCACAACCATGAGATTTGTAAATGAGGGAAAATTTTTGGTAGCTTGCAATAGGGCGTTCAGAGGGTTCGCCCATTCACCAGAAAGTGCTTCGAATCAGCTCATCGAATGGGATGTCACGAATGCGCACCCAAATCTAATAAATTATTTGTTAGACAATTGGTATCTGGATGAAATCGGCCTACTGAAAGCCGGATTTGTGACTCGTGACAATATTTTGGAGGCAAGAAAATTTGGCCCCATGAACATCCCATCGAGAGAAAGTCACTGATTTTGAATCTTGGACGGATGAATCCACAAGCAAATTTCATTTTCAATTCCCCACGGTCTGCAGAATCAAAACCACATCCGTAATCGCTGTTCTATTTGGGCAAAAAGGTTCGTAACGTGAAGCGGCAATTGGATCCATGATTAGAAGCGAATCGTCGGGAATTTTCTTGAGGACGGTTTTAGAAGCATTGGTCAGCCCGACTTCGAGACCGATTTTTCCGGATCCTTTTCTGCCATGTCGCCGACCAACTCATAAACCTGGCGTTTGTCATCACCAGCGAGCGTTTTGCGTCTCCAGATCGGCGGCTCATTATTCGAAGCCACGCCGAAGAAGTGGACGCCTTATCTCCGAGAACCGGCCAGTGTGAAAAAGCCCGATCCAGATTGCCCTAGCCCCTTCCCTTCCCTTCCCTTCCCTGCGCTGAAACCTGTGTAATCTATTGATTTTTAGGTAGGGCCGGCCGGATTCGAACCGGCGACCAAGGGATTATGAGTCCCCTGCTCTAACCGCTGAGCTACAGCCCCGAAATGATCGCCCGAAAATAAGCGTAATTTGATGAAGATCAACACGGTGAAAATCGATCGTAACCACTCGGCTTCAGTCCGGGAAGACCTCTGCCTGGTGAACATTTCGTTGAGCATTCGGTGGATTTCCGAACGCCCAAAGAATTGCAATCGACCCACTCTCAACAACTTAAAACACAATCACAGACGACGCCCTGATTGCGCCTTCCTTTTTTGCAAAAACCCCGTTGTAAACGCCAGTTCTCCATGCGACATAACTTCGGAGCTAATCGTTAAATTATGGGAACCAATCAACAAATCGATATTTTACTGGTGGAGGACAGCGCCGCGCAGGCGCTACTCGTCAAGACTCTGCTCAAGCCGCCGTGGCGTGTCATGGAAGTCGCGTCCGACGGAAATATGGCGATGCGTTTTCTGAACAAGGAAGAAGAATTTTCCGGAGTCAGCAAACCGCATCTGATTCTCCTGGACATCAATATGCCCCATAAAAACGGCTTCGAGGTTCTCGCGGAGATCAAAGAGAACCCCGATTTGAAGCATATTCCGGTGGTGATGTTCACTACCAGTGACGAAAAAAAGGACATCGAAAAAGCATACGACGGAGGTGCCAGCAGCTACATTGAGAAGCCCCCGTCCATCGACGAACTCGAGTCTATTCTGGATGATCTGGTGGAATATTGGAGCAAGACGTCAAAACTACCGGTCACCGTTGGGTAGTATAGATTCGTTTTGCCTGTCTCGGATTCACCGTAACCAGCGAGCGAAGAGCCTGGATTCTGTGGATTGGTGATTGAAGGTTGCACGAAAAACTGGATAAGATACCCGGCATGTGGAGACCATTGGTGTGCCTGTCGATTTTCCTGGGCCTGGCCGGGTCCGCCCGGTCCCAGGTGGAGCCACGCAAACCTGCGTCCCCGCCCGATCAGTCGCTTCAATCCGGCAGCGAAGAAATTACTCCTTCCCACGTTTTTCAGCAGGTTACCCTGTTGAGAGCCGAACTTGAACTGATCCGGTTGGAGATGGGAAAACCAGGGGTGGCGCCTCCGCTGATCCGGGTCGAGAAGGCGGCCCCCAGAGAGGTCTATTTCCAGGCGCTCACCCTTTTCCGGAAAACAGATCGCCTGGCCTTTGAACACACCCGGGAACGTTCCGGAGAACCTGTACCGCCGGAAGAACAGATCAGGCCGATCCATGTCCGGGCACTTGTCGACGCGGCATTGAAACGGGTTCAACGAGTCAAGGAATCGCTGGCGATTTCCGAGACAGTAAAAAAGCCGGCCCTCGAAACCGGCATTGAACCTTCCGGGGTTTTCAATGACATCGTGGCAGCCAACCGGGAGATTAACCAACTGCTCGAACAACAATTCGCTCCGGGAGACGTCTACCAACAGACGACGGTAGCGATTGCCTACCTCTCGCGCCTGCTTGATTCGCTGGGCGGGATCAGCACGCCCCCGCAACCGCCGGCATTCGAACGCCGCAAGCGGCCCGCCGATGTTTACCGGAAACTGATCAGTTGTTTCGGTCAAATCCGGGAGATCGGGAACCTTTCCGGTATCGGAATGCTGGACCTCGAAGTGGACGAATCCCGTGTCGAATCCGCTGAACCAAGCGATGTCTATGACGTCGCATCTCTCCTGGTTTCAGAATTGGCACACCTGCACGGACACCGGGCAGATGCGAAGCCGCCGAGGAAAGTCTACAATCCGGGCCGGAAACTTCCTTCCCATGTCTATCAGCGCCTCGGGATTCTTCACAGCCAGATCGAGGAGCTCCACAAGATAGCCCGGAACAACCCGGATTGGCTGGAGGACTGAGATGACGTCCGATCCATCATCCCGGGACCCGGCCGCCCTGCCAGCGGCAGATTCTCCCGGGTCGAACAGCCTGGGAAAGCGCCTGTTGCGGTCTCACATGTCGGTCGCCGCCTTTGGCCTGGCTACCCTCGGATTGATCCTCCTG
>JABDJT010000135.1 GCA_013003335.1 Verrucomicrobiales bacterium
GCGCTCGCCGACGAAACGCGTCTGTCAGTCGTGCAGGCCCTGATGAAGGGCGAAAGCCATGTGAGCGATCTGCAAGACGAACTCGCAATCGAGCAGAGCCTGTTGTCCCACCATCTCAGGGCGTTGCGGGACGCAGGCATCGTTGAATCCGAGCGGGACGGAAAAGCGGTTTTGTATCGTCTCGCTCCCGGAGTGGAATCCCGCCGTCAGGGGAAAACAATCGAGCTGGGTTGTTGCCAGTTGGCATTCGAATCGACGGAAAACCCGACCTGATTGACAATGAGTTCTCTGCTGAAACTACACCCGGTATCCGCCGTTTTTGGTGCGTTTCTCTGTCTCAATCAGTCTTGCACCGATTCCAGTGCAGTTGAAAAAATCACGGTCACCGGGTCCAGTACTCTGGCTCCCCTGGTTGCCGATATGGCGGGTCTATTTGAGGCGAAAAATCCGGGTATCCGAATCGACGTACAGGCTGGCGGCTCTTCCCGCGGCATTCTTGACGCCTCTTCCAGCCTCGCGGATATCGGAATGACGTCCCGCAATCTGAAAGCGGGCGAGAATGGGCTGACGTCCCACCGAATCGCCCTCGATGGTATCGCATTAATCGTTCACAGCCAAAATCCGGTATCGGACCTGTCCCATGACCAGGTCATCTCAATTTTTACGGGGAAGACCGAGTTTTGGAACGAAGGCAACGATCGCAAGATCGTGGTTGTGAACAAAGCCGAAGGCCGCGGCACACTAGAAGTTTTTCTGAAACATTTCGAACTCGATTCAGCCGACATCGATGCGGATCTGATCGTCGGAGAAAATCAGCAGGCGATCAAAACGGTGTCGGGGAATCCGCTCGCGATCGGCTACGTTTCCATCGGCGCGGCTGAATACGAAGCGGCCAATGGCACACCGATTCGACTCCTCGCGGTCGATGGAGTCACCGCCACTTCGAAGACGGTCGCGGAAGGAACCTATCCGATTTCGCGCCCGTTACTCCTCGTCACGAAAGGCCACGCTGTACCCGCCGGTTTGACCGGGCGTTTCGTCGAGTTCTGTCAAAGCACCGCGGTTCACGAATTGATCGGAAGCCACTTGTATGTCCCCGTCCGTGAATGATCGCGTCGCCGGCGCTGCCCTCGGGATCGCTGCCTGGCTTTGCGGCGGGATCAGCCTCCTGATCCTGATTTGGGTGGGAGTCGAAGCGATTCCCGCCCTGAACAACGACCCTGGAATTTCCAGCTTGCTGGGAGACGCCCACTGGCTTCCCGGATCCGTTCGTGAACCTCAATTCGGCATGCTGCCGATTTTGGCCGGATCAGTCCTCGTCACAATCTTCTCGATCATTCCAGCGACAGTCGCCGGTGTCGGATGCGCGGTTTTCCAGCGCTTTTATGCACCAAAATGGATGAGGACGTTTCTTCGTCGTGTCCTCGAATTACTTGCCGGAATTCCATCGGTCGTGATTGGATTCTGGGGCCTCGTTGTCCTTGTCCCGATCCTTCAAAAATGGCAGCCGCCCGGCCAAAGCCTCGCCGCCGCAGCCATCGTGCTGGCGATCATGATCCTTCCAACCGTCGCTCTCACCGCGTCAACGGCTTTGAAAAATGTTTCGCCTGGCCTGTTTCGCGCAGCTGCTGCGTTGGGAATGGGGCGCGCCCGAACGATTCTCGGAGTTGCTTTGCCCACAGCCCGCCGGGGCATTGCAGGGGGAGTGATCCTCGCGGCAGCCCGGGCGATCGGTGAAACCATGGCCGTCGTCATGGTCTGTGGAAACGTCGCCCAATGGCCCGGCTCGATTTTTGATCCAATCCGCCCTGCAACGGCCACCATCGCTCTTGAAATGAGCTATGCGACCGCTGGCCACCGTTCCGTGCTGTTCGCGCTGGCGTTTTTCCTCGTGCTGGTGGTCGGCGCAGCCGTAGGATGGATTGCCTTCCGGAAACCTTCCACCCCGCATCGAAGATGATCGGCGGAGCTGCAAGACTCTCACGAAACGATCGCCTGCTGGGAGCCGCTGGCGGATTTGCTGCGCTGGTCGTGCTGGTTGGGTTTGGTGCCATCGTTTTCGATCTCTTTCAAACCGGCACCGCTTCCCTTTCGATTCCATTTCTCGTGGGAAAAGTGGAGAACGGGGGTCGGGCAGGTGGAATTGGACCCGTGCTGATTTCCACCGGAATGATTCTCTTGGTTTGTCTCGCTGTGGCGCTGCCGCTTGGAACCGGGTGCGCAATCTGGCTTTCGGAATTCGCGTCCAAAATCCGTTTCGCACGGGCCATCACCGCCGGAATCGATCTCCTCGCCTCTGTTCCTTCCATCGTATTCGGCCTCTTCGGAATGGTATTTTTCTGCCGGACACTGGGCCTCGGATTCTCCATCACCAGCGGCGGTCTGACTCTCGCCTGCATGATTCTTCCCATTGTGATCCGCACCACCTTGATCGGGCTCTCCGGTGCGCCTTCTAATCTTCGCCCCGGAGCCGCTGCCCTCGGACTAAGCCGGGTTTCCACGATCCGACACCTGCTTCTGCCCGTTGCCATTCCCGGAGTTGTGGTTGGAACGACGCTTGGAATCAGCCGGGCCCTGGCCGAAACGGCGGCCCTGATTTTCACCAGCGGATACGCGACCCGATGGCCGGAAGGCTTCGACGATTCCGGCCGCGCCATTTCCGTCCACATTTACGACCTCGCCATGAACGTCCCCGGCGGGGCTGCCAACGCCGCGGCAAGCGCCCTCGTGCTCTTGCTCGCCCTGCTGTTCATCAACTACCTCGCCACCCTTCTCGCCGATCGTTGGCTGTTGAAAAGAATTGCCCCGACATCCGAATGATCACTGTCGAAAATCTCTCAATTCACTACGGCAATCTCGCGGCTGTGCGGGACGTGTCGCTCGACATCCCCGAAGGGAAAATCACCGCTGTCGTTGGCCCGTCCGGATGCGGGAAGAGCAGTTTTCTCGCTTCGCTGAACCGCCTCACGGATTTGATCCCGGGAGCGAAAGTCGCGGGGGAAATCCGACTGAATGGCAAATCTGACATCGTGAATGACCCCGGCCTTGACCTGTTGGAGCTTCGCCGCACGGTCGGCATGGTCTTTCAAAAACCGAATCCTTTCCCGCTTTCGATCCGGAAGAACTTTGAATTACCGCTCCTCGAGCACGGAATTTCAAAACGCGAAATTCCCGGGCGAATCGAATCGACGCTGCGGGAAGTCGGTTTATGGGACGAAATCTCCGACCGGCTTGACGAATCCGCCGAGAATCTGTCAGGCGGTCAGCAGCAGCGGCTCTGCATCGCCCGCGCCCTTGCACTTCGCCCGAAGGTCATCCTCTTCGACGAACCCTGCAGCGCTCTCGACCCACTCGCTTCCGGTGTGGTGGAAGACCACATCGCCGCGCTGCGTGGAAAAGTCACTGTTGTCATCGTCACCCACAATCTCGCCCAGGCCCGTCGAATCGCCGACGAAGTCGCCCTGTTCTGGGTGCGCGACGGAGCCGGTTGCGTGATCGAAACCGGACCGGCCAATACGATTTTTGATCGCCCGAAAGACCCCGACGCTGCTCTGTATTTTTCCGGCGCCCGCGGGTGAGAAAATGAATCAACAGGTTATGTTTGGCGAACCAACCCTGTTGGATCGTATTGACCATGAAAATCCTCGCTGCCTTTTTCCTCCCGATTTCGCTCCTTCCGGCCGGTGATTGGCCCAATTTCCACGGACCAAATCAGGATCTGATTTCGCAGGAAAAACTGCCGGCAGATCCGGATTTTGAGAACGTGGTCTGGCGGGCCAAAGTCGGTATTGGATTCTCGTCATTCGCAGTTGTGGACGGTCGAGCCTACACGATTGGCCACACGGGCGGCGAACAGGAGACCGTCTGGTGTTTCGATGTCAAAACCGGTAAGGAAGTCTGGAAAGACACCTATGACGCGCCTCTGATCGCCCGGTTTTATGAAGGAGGGCCCGGTTCGACGCCGACCTTCAGCGATAGCCGGGTTTTCACCTACAGCAAGCATGGTCATCTCCACGCTTACGACGCGAAAACGGGTGATCTGATCTGGAAGCGCGATATGCCGGCGGAAGCGGGCCTGCGGCGGCTGCCGGAATGGGGTTTCGCCTGTTCCCCGCTCCTGGTCGATGGCGGGAAAAAGCTGGTGATTGAAGCCGGGGCAACTTTCGCACTTGATCCGGCAACCGGCGAGGTTCTTTGGAAAAGCGGGAACTTCACGCCGGGATACGGAACGCCAATGGCTTTCGAGTTTGCGGGCAAACAGTTGCTCGCGATGCTGAAAACCGAAGGGCTCGTGGTAGCGGATCAAGCGGATGGAAAAACGATCGCGACGAGTCCCTGGATAACCAGTTTTGACACGAACTCCACGACGCCGATCGCCCTGGCTGACGGAAAAATATTCGTTTCAACCGGATATGATCGCGGCTGCAGCCTGTTTCAGTTGGACGTTAAAGCCGGCTCGCTGATGGCGATTTATGAAAGCCCGAAGATGTCGAATCACATGAACAATTCCGTGCTGATCGACGGCCATTTGTACGGATTCGATGGCACGGCTCATCGTGGTCGGCCGACGGAGTTTGTCTGCCTCGAGCTGGCCACCGGCAAGGAAAAGTGGCGGGTTCCTCCGATCGATGGATTGGGCTGCGGATCGGTCACGGCCACTGCGGACGGCACGCTCTTGATCTTCACGGAAAAGGGCGAACTGGTGACCGCGCCCTCGAATCCAGAGGCATTTACAATCGGAGTTCGGACTCAGATCCTGGGCGGTCGCTGCTGGACCGTTCCCGTATTGGCGGATGGCCGGATTTTCTGCCGGAACGCCCGGGGCGATGTGGTCTGCATCTCCCCGGATTGAGGTGTTCTTTCCGCCGGTTGCAAGCTAAGCCACGATTGCGTCAGCCCCGTAGCTTGACCGTTTCGCGCGTCTCCGCTTTGAAGGAGGGCGCCCCATGTGTCCCGCACGTTTTCCTATTCAATTCAGGCTCGCTTTGTGTGCGATTTTTATCGTCGCGTCAGTGGCCGCGGCGAATCACGTCGAACGAATCGGAGTGGTGAAAATTTCAGAGGAAGAGAAACCGAAAATTGACGGGGATCTTTCTGATGAAGTCTGGAAAAAAGCGGCGGTGGTCGAAAATTTGACCCAGATGTATCCGGTTGAGCAGGTCGCGCCATCGGAACGCACCGAGGTGAGAATTTGCTACGATTCGAAGAATCTGTATTTCGCGTTTCACTGTTTTGACAGCGGGAAAGTAAACGCGTCGATCATGCAGAGGGATCAGAACGTGGGTGGCGCGGACGATTACGTTTTCATCTCGCTCGATCCGTATCAAACCGGGCGGGAAGGATTCTATTTCCGGCTGAATGCAAATGGAGCGAAAGGGGACGGACGCATCACGGCTCAGTCCAGCAAGCCGAACATGAACTGGGACGCGATTTGGAAGGGAGCCGGGAAACTGACCGAAGACGGTTGGTCGGTGGAGTTTGCCATTCCCTTCCGAAGCGTGTCGTTCGATCGGAATTCCACAGTCTGGAACGTGAATTTCGGGCGCTGGATGCCCCGACTCCAGGAACGGAGCCGCTGGTCGGGAGCCTATCGACAACGGAATTTTCTGAAGTTTGAAGATGCAGGAAAACTGACGGGGTTGAAGGCAATGGAGCGTGGGCTGGGTGTGGATGTGAAGCCGTATGCGCTGGCACGCCAGAAACGCGGCAGGTTCGGAGATGGAATCGAGACCGATTACGGGGCTGACGTCTTTTACCAGGTCACGCCAAGCCTGACGACAACGCTGACCTGGAACACAGATTTCGCGGAAACTGAAGTCGATGACCGGGTGGTCAACCTGACGCGCTTCCCGTTGTTCTTTCCCGAGAAGCGCGATTTTTTCCTCGAAGGGCAGGAGTATTTCGAATTCGGCCCGTTCAGCAAAAGCCTGCTACCTTTTCATTCGCGAACGATCGGACTGTCCGACACCCGGGAAAAGGTGCCGATCATCGGAGGAGCAAAAGTGACCGGCCGGGTCGGCAAGGTTGGGGTCGGGATGTTCGGCACGCGGTTGGATGAAACGGATACCCTTTTCCAAGACGATGTGGGAGTGGCCCGCCTGACCTACGATGTACTCGAGGAGTCCCGGATCGGCACATTTTTCAGCCATGGAGATCCCCGGGGAAACGGGGAAAATTTTGTGGCCGGTGTCGATTTTGACTTCAAGGACAGCCACTGGAAAAGCAGTGAGAACGAGGTCTCACTCAAGGCTTACGACCTGATGAGCCGCGATGCCGGAACGGACGCGCATGCCTTCGGCGCAAGTTTTCAATATCCAAATGAGCCGCTGCGAATTACTGCGAGCGTTCGGCAGATTGATGAAGAATTTCAACCCGGAATGGGATTCGTGCGTCGACCGGGCACGCGGAGGGGACAGTCGCTCGTCCAGCACGAGTTCTACCCAACGGCTGACTGGCTGCGCGAAATCAGGCTCGGCACGAACGTGGAACTCACGACGAACTTGGACAACCAGGTCGAGAGCGCGGAATACTCCCCGATTAATTTCAAAGCCGATTTCGAATCCGGCGATGAGTTTTTCATCTACCCCGAGATGCGGCGTGAGGTGCTGTTTCGACCTTTTGAAATTGCGGACGACGTCGTGATTTCCGAGGGCAATTACTACTTCAACACGGTTTATACGGGCATCGAAACGGCTTCAAAACGTCCGGTCGATTTGGATGTGGGCGCTCGATTCGGAAATTTCTGGAGCGGGGAGCGGTGGGGCGTTGAAGCCGATGTCGAGTGGCGGCAGAGTCGGTATTTCGGAATCGAAACAGGAATTGAGTTCGACGCGATCGATCTTCCGGAAGGGGAATTCGAAGTGCTGATCGGCTACGCGGGATTTCGCGTGACGCCGAACCCGAAGTTCTCGTGGAATACGCTGGCGCAGTGGGACAGCGTCAGCAACGAAATCGGGATCAACAGCCGGCTCCGATATATTGTCAGCCCCGGGAATGACATTTTCTTCGTGGTAAACAAGGGCTTCCTGTTTGACGACGGGCGCAGTTTCCGTCACCTCGGATCAGAAACCATTGCCAAGTTGGGGTGGACTTTCCGATTCTGATCGACCATCAGCTGACCTCACCGAGTTCACTCTGAGAGATCGACCACACACTCGATTTCGACCGCTGCCCCGAGAGGCAGGGCGGCAACCGCCACCGTCGAGCGCGCCGGTTTGTGATCGCCAAATTCGCCGCCGTAAATTCCGTTTACCGCCGGAAAATCCGCCATGTCGGTCAGGAAAATCGTGGTTTTCGCCACTTTATCGAGGGTCGTTCCCGCTGTGGCCAGCACCGCCCGGATATTTTTGAAAACCTGCCGAGTTTCCATCTCGATACCTCCTTCGATGATTTCACCGGTGGTCGGATCGAGAGGGATTTGTCCGGAACAAAACAGAAAGTCGCCCGTTCGAATTGCGTGGGAATACGGCCCGACGGCAGCAGGTGCTTCTAGGGAGTTGATCGCTTCCATGGAATTACTCGACGATGAAAAATGGATTCAACAGATTCTCCTTGTTGTAAAGAAGTGGCTCGCCGGTATCCGCGTTGTTTACCGATCGCCCGGCCTCCAGGGCAATCGCGTGGGCCGCTCCCGTATCCCACTCCATGGT
>JABDJT010000148.1 GCA_013003335.1 Verrucomicrobiales bacterium
ATTACGGCGGCGACCAGGGAAAAACGGTGGCCGAGGGCGGAGCGAATATCCGGTTGTCCGGCAAGGCGAGCTACCTGATCGATTCGGTGGCGATTACGGGAAATATTTTGTCAGACACCACTACAAATATCGACATCGACCACTCCACGGACGTGGCGATTTCCAGCAACACCTTTTTTGCCCCGAAACCGGGCAACCTGACCGTTTCCAACAGCGAGCGGGTGGTGGTGACGGGAAACACCTTCAATCCGAGGCAGTTCGAGCGGCCGGGGACGATCTTCTTTGTCGATTCCAAAGATTGCGTGCTGGCGAATTCCACGCTCAAGGATTTCCAGGACGAGGAAGGGGCCGTGCAGATTGTGAATTGCGAGGGAATGCTGATTTCCGGACTGGTTTTGACGGGTTGCAAAAGCGGTCTGGTGTTTCAAAACACGAGAGACAGCGTCGTGGCGAACTGCCTCATACGGGGATTGCCGGATGGCGTGAAAGGCGTTCAAACCGACGCAGCAAGCGAGGTGTCGTCAAAATAGAGAGTGTGACAGGCGTTTCTGCGCAGGCCGATAACCGGCCGGGTTGTGACTTCTTTTGCTCAGCAAGGCATCTAAATTCTGAACCGCTCGAGTGTTCGGGTCACCGTGGGTTGCCCCGAAGGTTTCGGAGGCAGACCTGACTTGTTATGAAATTTCACGCATACCCGGACGACGAGACCCTGAGGTATGATGTGAAGAATCTGATTATATCGTCACTCGTATTGCCGATTTCCCCGGAACAAATTCGAGACCGGGAGAAATTGTTCGATGGGGGAATGCTGAACCTCGAAAACACTGATCGGGTTCAACTTGCGGTTGCGCTGGAGAAACAATACGACATCCAACTCGATGATGACGATATTCGGAGCGGAATCCTGAACACGGTCGAGTCGATTGCAGAGTTGATTCAGGACCGCGGGAAGAAATAAAGGTGGTACAGGAGGACGGACTCGAACCGCCGACCGCCTCGGTGTAAACGAGATGCTCTACCAACTGAGCTACTCCTGCGTCGGGGACCCGATACCTGTCCCTCGAAATCGCGAAATTTCAACCGGAATGCGCATTTGTGTCTTTCCACAGCGGCCGAAATCGGACTAGCGTCCGGCATGAGAATCGATCGCCTCTTTTTTCCTGTTTTCGCCGCCTGTGCCGGCCTGATTTTGCTTCCCGCCACCCATGCGCAGACAAAGTGGAAAAAGCACGTGGTGATGGAGCAGGGACACTGCAACACAGCGGTCGCGCTCGATGCCAACGGCGACGGAAAGCAGGATGTCATCGCGAGTTTCAACGGCAAAGTCAGCCTGTTTCTCGCACCGGACTGGAAACGCGAAATCATTCTCTACCGGTTTTTCGGCGGGGGAGGGGGCTGCATTCATTCCGAGGTGATTGATGCGGATGGCGACGGTGATCTCGACTGGGCCGGAACGCTGGCGATGGATCACCCGTTCTGGTTGGAAAACCCGGGTCCGGAAGAATTCGCCAAGGGCGCGTGGACGCCGCGGGTGATCGATCCGGAAATCACAGGCATCCACTGCCTGCTCGCCTCGGACATCGACAACGACGGAAAACAGGATCTGATCATCAACAATTTCCTGCCGGACAAGGGCATCAAAGATTCCATCGCGTGGTTCAGCGTCCCGAAAAATCCGCACAAGGCGAAGCAGTGGAATCGGCATGTGTTTGCCGACGGCGATGCGCGTGGAGGGAGCCATTATATGGGCGCGGGCGACATCGATGGCGATGGCTGGAAGGAAATCGCAGTCGGAGCGAAAGGAAAACCGTTCGCTGATGGTAACTGGTTCGCGTTCTGGACGAATCCGGGCAAAGACGGCGTGAAAGGTCCGTGGAAAAAGACGATCCTCGCAGAAGAGCAGCTCGCTGCGACAAACATTCTGCCGGCCGACGTGAATGGCGACGGCAAGGTCGATTTGCTCGCCAGTCGTGGCCATAGCGCAGGCGTTTTGTGGTTCGAAAATCCCGGTTGGAAAATCCACGAGATCGATCCGGACATCAAGCAGCCCCACAGCCTGACAGTGGCCGATCACGATCAGGACGGCGATCTCGATGCGGCCAGCTGCGGTTACGAGAGCGAGTGGGTGCGCTGGTATGAAAACGACGGCAAAGGCAAGTTTTCGATCCACACTCTCGATGAAGCGCAGCAAAGCTACGACCTCCGGACCGTCGACATGGACGGAGACGGCGACGGCGATTTACTGAATGCCGGGCGCGGCTCGAAAAATGTGGTTTGGTACGAAAATCTGCTGAAGTGATCCGGTTTTCCGCCCCTGATTTTTATGAAACCGATCGTCCAAATTTCCCTCGACCTCACCAACATCGATGAGGCCCTCGAATCCGCCGCGATGGCCCGCCGCGCCGGTGTCGACTGGCTGGAGGCCGGCACTCCGCTGATTCTCGCGGAGGGTCTGCACGGCGTCCGCGCCCTGCGGGAGGCGTTTTCAGATGTGCCGGTCGTAGCTGATTTGAAAACGATGGACGGCGGATATCTGGAAGCAGAGATGATGGCCAAAGCAGGCGCGACGCACGTCGTCGTGATGTCGCAGGCGCACGAGGAAACGATCAAGTGCGTTGTCCAGGCCGGGGCCGATTTCGGATGTGAAGTGATGGGCGACAACCTCAACGCACCCGACATGGTCGACGCCGCGAAACAGCTCGAGGACCTCGGCTGCGGATACGTGATCCATCACATCGGCTATGATGAACGCCGTGGAATCGCTGCCGCCGGAAACTCGATGCCCAGCCCGCTCGATCAGCTTCGCAAAGTGGTCGAGGCCGTTAATGTGCCCGTCCAGGCCGTCGGTGGGTTGAGCCTCGAACAGGCCATCGCCTGCCCACAATACGGTGCCCCTCTTGTCGTTCTCGGTGCGCCGCTGACCATCGATGCTGATGCGTTCAAGACGGCAGATGGAGATTTGGAAAACTCGCTGCGAATGATCTGCGAAGCGGTCCATGCGCAGGAAGTTTGAAGGAAGATCGGAATTCCTCTGGACAGTCCCTGAATCACCCACAACTTCCGACATGGCCAACCAGCTCGAACAGCTCAAGCAATTCACCACCGTCGTCGCCGATACCGGGGACTTCGAAGCGATGCGGGAATATCAGCCGCAGGATGCCACGACAAATCCCTCGCTGATCCTCAAGGCATCGCAGCAGGAGCAGTATGCTCACCTTGTCGACAAGGCCGTGACGGATTTGCAGAGCGGCGGACTTTCCGGCAGCGCCCTCACGGAGGCCATCATCGACCGCGTCCTGATCGCTTTCGGGAAGGAGATTCTCGACATCGTTCCGGGCCGGGTTTCGACAGAAGTGGACGCACGGCTTTCCTTCGATGAATCGGCAACGGTCGAAAAAGCCCGCCAACTGATTCAACTTTACGAAGACGAGGGAATCGATCGCGAGCGAATCCTGATCAAGGTTGCCTCCACCTGGGAAGGCATCCAGGCCGCCTCGAAATTGCAAGACGAAGGCATCAACTGCAACCTGACCCTGATGTTCTCTCTCGCCCAGGCAGCTGCCTGCGCCGAAGGCAGGATTCAGCTCATTTCCCCTTTCGTGGGCCGAATCTACGACTGGTTCAAAAAGGAAAATGATCGAGACTACGCACCCGCCGAAGATCCCGGCGTGGAGTCCGTCCGGCAGATTTATTCCTACTACCGCAAGTTCGGCTACGAGACAGAAGTGATGGGAGCCAGCTTCCGCAACCTCGGGGAAATCCTCGAACTCGCCGGCTGTGACCTGCTCACGATCGGCCCCAACTTTCTCGAGGACCTCCAGAATTCCGACGACCCGGTCGAACGCAAGCTCGATCCCGAAACCGCCGCGCAGTCCGATATCGAGAAACTGGATCTCGACGAAAAAACCTTTCGGTATCTCCTCAACGAAGATGCCATGGCCACCGAGAAAACCGCCCAGGGCATTCGCAGTTTCGCGGCCGATATCGTGAAAATGGAGAAGCTGATTGAAGGGAAACTGTGAGGTTGTAGCGAGCCATTTCGCTAGAATGCTTCATACTCTGAATGTAGAGCTCAAACTGTGTCTCGCTGTGACATGAGTGTTGTGCGGCGGCTAAATGGTGGCGGTTTTGGAGAATGAACAAACAGGGGCGGTTCATCGAACAGACCCTGTTGGATCGATTCGCAAATTTTTGTAGCACGGGTTTTCCAACCCGTGTTTGCGATTCTAGCTGGCACATCCCACGGGTTGGAAAACCCGTGCTACGGACGCAAATTCACAAACCTCAGTCCTTGATCTCCGGCTTCCCTTTCCCCTTCGGCTTTCGCTTGTCCCACCAGCCGCCGCGGGGCAAATAGTCGGCCTTCATCCAGGCGGCGTGCTGCTGCTCGCGTTTCGGATTTCCTTTCGCGCCATTGGCCTGCTCGGCGGCGAGTTTTTCGGCGTTGAACTTCGGGTTGTCGGTCGGTAAATCGGCTCCGACTTCGGCCTGCCACTCTTTCAAAACCCGCAGCATCGACTTCGTGTCCTCAGGAAATTTTTCGGATAAATCGGTCCGCTCTCCGATGTCCTGTTTCACGTCGTAAAGTTCGTTGCGGCCGTCTTCGAAATAGTGAATCAGCTTGAAATCCTGGTTCATCATCATGGCCGACGGCTCGCCGCCCTGGTTACCGTAATGCGGATAGTGCCAGAACAGATCACGGGCCGGAATTTTGCCGCCCCCCAGAACGGCAGCGAGGCTGACACCGTCGAGGTGCTGCTCCGGCCGCTGATCCAGCCCGGCGATGTCGAGAATCGTCGGGTAAAAATCCATCCCCGTCGCGAGGACATCGGTCGTGCCGCCGTCGTCGGTTTTGCCGGGCCAGGCGATGTAATACGGTTGGCGAATTCCGCCTTCCCACTGGCGCCCTTTTCCGCCGCGCATTGGCAGGCAGGCCGTGGCGAATCCGTCGCCGGAGGAAACCCCGCCGTTGTCGGAGGTAAAAATCACGACCGTGTTTTCAGCGACGCCGCTGGCCTCCAACTCATCGAGTACGATCCCGACCGCGTCATCGAGCGCGGCCATCATGCCTGCGTAAATCGGATGATCCTGCACCTGCCGAACCTCTTTTGTCCGATCCCACGCAAAACGCGGCTCCGTCCGATCCGTCAGCCCCATTTTCTCCGCTTTCGCCTGGAATTTCTGGAAGCGTTCCTCCGAGCACTGGATCGGACCGTGGACGGAATAAAACGACAGCATCGCGAAAAATGGCGCGTCACCTTTGGCTTTTCGCTTGATGAAATCCGCTGTTTCCTCGCCCAGTCGAATGGGCAGTTCCTTGCCCGGTTCGTCATCGGAGAGCTTTGGATTGTTATAGGGCGAATGATAGCCGCCCGGAGGCGTGCCGTAGGTGTAGCCGCCCTGGTTCTCATCGTAGCCCTGCTCCGTCGGGGTGAATCCGTCGCCGCCGAGATGCCATTTCCCGGCGAAAAATGTGGCGTAGCCTCCTTCTTTCAGCGCTTCGGCGATGGTGACTTCCTCTGTCGGCAGCTGCGGAATGTATTTGGCCGGCAGCAGCTTCGTATTGCGATTCCATTGGTCCGGCTGGTTCCGCCCCGGGGGCGAAATGTAATCGGTGATCTTGACCCGCGCCGGCGTTTTACCAGTCTGAATTGCCGCGCGCGAGGGGCTGCAAACCTGGCAGGCCGAGTAACCGCGTTCGAACCGGAGGCTGCGTTTCGCGAGCCGGTCGATGTTCGGCGTTTCATAAAATCTGCTGCCCTCGATGCTCATGTCCTCTTTGCCGAGGTCATCGACGAGGATGAAAACGAAATTTGGATTGGCGTCGGCCGTGTCGATACACACGGAGGCAGCGAGGAGAAACAGGAAGGATGGGGCTTTCATAGATCGGCCCAAGTGAAATGGAACGATGTCGCGATGTAAAGTTCACGAAGAAGCGAACCGGAATTCGCCGATTGAGTTTTTCGATCAAACAGAGTTGGTTTGGCGAACGCACCCTGTTGGCTCGTTATTAGAAAAATGAAATCCCCCGCCGTCGTCAACTTTGCCCCGGAAGCCGGGTCGGTCGAAATTCGCGAGATCGACCGGCCGGAGATCGGTGAATCGGATGTGTTGCTGGAAGTGGCAAACGTCGGGGTCTGCGGCAGCGATTTGCACCAGTGGACGGCGGATCATTCCTGGCCGGTGAACTACCCGGTCGTGCTCGGGCATGAATTTGGCGGTCTCATCGTCGAAACCGGCAGCGGCGTGGACGGCTGGTCGGAAGGCGATCGAGTCGTATCGGAAACGGCCGCGATCATCGATTCGGACAATCCCATGACGCGGCGCGGGCTCTACAATCTAGATCCGACTCGAAAGGGGTTCGGCTACGGAGTGGACGGAGCAATGACGCGGTTTGTCCGGGTGCCGGCGCGAATCTTGCATCACGTGCCGGAGAATCTGCCTTTTGAACAGGCCTGCCTGACGGAGCCCTGCTGCGTGGCCTACAACGCTGTCGTAAAAAATGGCACGATCGAACCGGGGGATCGCGTCGTGGTTCTCGGCCCGGGAACCATCGGAATTTTATGCGCCGCCATGGCGCGGCTTTGCGGTGCTCAGGTTGCCGTGGTGGGGCTGGAAAAGGACGCGCATCGCCTGAAAATCGCGGAGAATAATTACGGCTGTGAGTCGATTATCGGTGATCCGACGGAATGGGCAAAAGCTCGCGACGGACTCGGTTGCGACGGCGTAATCGACGCGGCAGGAGCCAGCGCGACGCTGGAAATTGCGATTCAAATTGTGCGTCCAGCCGGCTGGATCAGCAAGGTCGGCTGGGGTCCGCAGCCGCTCGGATTCAACCTCGATCCGCTCGTGCAGAAAAACGTGAAATTGCAGGGCAGTTTCAGCCACAACTGGCCGATTTGGGAACGGGTGATCGCCCTGCTAGCGAGCGGTCAGATGGATGTGCGACCGATCATTGGTGGAACCTGGAACCTCGAGGATTGGCATGAGGCATTTGAAAAAATGCACTCCGGCGAAGTGGTGAAATCGGTTCTGAAACCTGCGTAAAATTTTCTCATGCCAAAGCTCGCCGCCTTTCCCAAAGCCTACATGCAGGCTCTCTGCAAGGATGGCTCGATGTCCGTTTCCGACTGGATTAAAATCGCCGCCGGGCTCGAAATCGACGGGGTGGAGTGGTATGCGGGATTTCTCGAAATGGCGGACGAAGCAAACTGGTCCCGCTTTCGAGACGAGGTGGAGTTGCGCGGGATGACGATCCCGATGATGTGTTGTTCGCCCGATTTTACCCACCCGGATGCGGGTTTTCGCGAGGCGGAGATCGAAAAGCAGAAACGCTGGATCGACATGACTCATGCGCTTGGCGGCGGATTTTGCCGGGTTCTGAGCGGACAGCGGCGGCCGGAGTTGTCGATTGACGAAGGCGTGCGACTCGCGGCGGAATCGATTCAGGCTTGCCTGCCTTACGCGGCGGATCGGGGGATCACGCTGATCATCGAAAATCACTACAAGGATGACTTCTGGGAGTACCCCGAGTTCGCGCAGAAAATGGATGTGTTCTGCCCTCTCGTCGACGCGATTGACCACCCGAATTTCGGGGTGAATTACGATCCATCGAATACCTACCTCGCCGGCGAAGACCCGCTCGAGTTGCTCTCCCGCGTGTCCGACCGCGTCGTCACGATGCACGCGAGTGACCGGTTTTTAATCGAGGGGACGATTGAGGATTTGCGACGTGAGGAGGGCGGGGCCGAAGGATACGCGAAACGGCTTAGCCACGGCGAAATCGGGCAGGGCCTGAACGATTACGATGCGATTTTTACCGAGCTGAAGTCGAAAGGATTCGACGGCTGGATCAGCATTGAGGACGGTGTCGACGGGCTGGATCAGTTGGAGCGAAGCGTGGCTTTCCTGCGGCGGAAAATTGCTGAGCACTGGAGCTGAATTACGGCAGCTCCGCGAGCTTAATGTTCCGGTAGGTGACGGACATGTCGCGATTTCCGTGGAGCTGAAATCCGATCGGACCTTCTTCGATCGCGCTGTCGGATTCGTAGGTCATCACCTTTTTTCCATTCAGCCAGACGGTGTATTCTTTCCCGATCGCCTGCACTTTCATCGTGTTCCAGTCTTTCAATTTCAGGAGTTCTTTCACGCCCTCGGCCTCGACCGGATACCCCTTGCCGGGGATGTAGGGCGAGCCGGTCATGTCGCGTTTCAGCGATCCCGAAATGCCGATCTGGATCTGGTCCTTGTTTCGGACGTGCATGCCAGTGTCGACGACGCCTTCGCCGAATTTGAAATCGAATTGCACCACGAAATTTTTGAATTTTTTCTCCGACCAGAGGATCGATCCCTTCTTTTTCGGGCCGCTTTGGATACGCAGCTCGCCGTCGACGACTTTGTACCAGCCTGCTTCGTCATTTCCTTCCGGGGCTTCCCAGCCGGACAGATCCTTGCCATTGAAAATCGATTTCATGTCCGGCTCGGCGATCGAAAAACCGGCTGTCAGAAAAAGGGCGAAGGCGGTAAGAAAAATGCGTTTCATGACGGTTTTGTAAATCGCTGGCGCGATTCTTGCAAGGCCCGCATTTTTGCCTCAGTCTCGGAAAATCGACGAGCTTTTTCAAAACCCGCCGCCGTTCCGGTTTTATGATACGCAGCATCTCGTGACCCTCGCGCTCGGAGTCCTGTTCACGGTCTGGCTCGTTTTTTCCGCAAAGCGGTTCCCGCGAAAACTGACGGACTGGCAGGCACGGATCATGGCGGTCGTCCTGTTTTCCATCTACCCGCTCAACCTGCTCTGGATCTATCCGAACATGGGAGCGGCGACTCCGCTGCCGATGCATTTGTGCGGCTGGTCGGCTATCACCGGCGGAATCGCATTGCTGACCCGCCGGCGGATTTTCGCGGAACTGACCTATTTCTGGGCGCTCGCAGGGGCGACGAACGCGTTGATCACGCCCGACCTTGGCGAAGGATTTCCCCATCCGCGATTTATTGTTTTTTTCGTGCACCACGCGGGCGTGATCGCCGTCGCAATTTGGCTGTCGGCGGGGATGGGATTGTATCCGCGAAAAGGATCGGTCTGGAAAATTTTCCTGGTCTGGACGCAGGTCTATCTCGTCACTGCGCTGCTGGTGAACGGGCTGACCGGCCACAATTATGGATTTCTCCGCCACAAACCGGACGACGGTTCCGGCGGTTCCATGCTCGATTTTCTCGGCCCGTGGCCGGTTTACATCATCTGGATGGAATTGATCTGCCTCGTATTTTTCCTGCTGCTGGATCTGCCGTGGAGATTCGTGCGGCGAAAAAAGGGACGGAACGAGTGAACAGGGTTGGATTGGCAAACAGCCCCTGTTGATTCGTTTTCACGAGATTTCGAAAACCGGATCACCGAGCACGCCCATCATCGGCTCGATCCCGAGTCCCGGGGCGGTCGATGCTTTGAGACGACCGTTTTCGCGCTGCGGAGCGCCTTCGGCGAAATCGACGGTCACGTAGCTGTTGAAATCGGTGGAAGTGAACAGCAAATCCGTCGGTGTGGAATGGGCGAGGTGGGAAATCGCGGCGGTGATGATGTCCCCGCCCCAGCTGTCCTCGATCGTCATCGCGATCCCCAGGTCGGCGCACAAATCGCGGGCCTGTTTCGCTTTCGTGAGGCCGCCGAACTTGGAGATTTTGATGTTCACGCAGTCCATGGCCTGCTCGTTGTGACCCCGAATTAACGGGTCGAGGCTGTCGATATTTTCATCCAGGATGAACGGGCCATCCCAGCTTTTCCGGACAGCGCGGCATTCCTCGTAGGTCAGGCAGGGCTGCTCGATGTAGACATCGACGTCCCGGACCCCGCGACACACGCGAATTGCTTCGTGCTTGAGCCAGCCGGTGTTGGCGTCGGCCACGAGGATGTCGCCGGGTTTCAATTCGGCGGCGACAGCGTGAATTCGGGCGATGTCGAGATCGACGTCGTGGCAGCCGACTTTCAACTGGAAACGGCGGTAGCCCTCGTCGCGATACCCGGCCACTTTGCCCGCCATTTCCTCCGGAGATTCCTGGGAAATCGCGCGATAAAGCACAAAATCGTCGCCGTAACGGCCACCCATCAATTCGCAAACCGGCAGGCTGGCGACTTTCCCCAAAATATCCCAGCAGGCCATGTCGAGTGCGCTTTTCACGTATGCGTGACCTTTCAGCGCGATGTCCATGTTGCGGTTCAGCTTTCCGAGTTCGATGGGCGATTGTCCGATCAGGTGGGGGCCGAGTTCATAAATGCCGGCACGGGCGCCCTGCCCGAAAGCCGGCAGGTAAAACGGCCCGAGCGGGCAAATTTCGCCCCAACCGGTGATCGATTCGTCGTCGGTCTCAATTTTCACAACCGTGCTGTCGAACACGCTGACGGATTTTCCGCCGGACCAGTTGTAGCTGCCTTCGTGCAACGGAAGATCGACCTGGTAAGCCGAAATGCGGGTGATTTTCATGGGCGGGATTCTTGGACAGGATGAGCCGGATGAACAGTTTTTCTTTTCCCAAACCGTTCAAGGAACGGGCCGGTCATTCCAATCCGCTCTCCATCTTGTAATCGCTCTTTTTCGAACGAAATTGAGAGTAAGACGTCAAAAGAAACAACGACAGATCAGTAAATCCAATTTCTCCCCCTTTTTCTCTGAATCCAATGATGTCCTCCAAAGATGACGACGGGCCGAACAAGCCGCCTTCCCCGGACGAAGCCTTCAAAAAAATTTCCGAGTTCCTCAAATCGAATTTTGATGGACAAAACGTGAGCTTTTCCATCAACGACCCCTTCGGTCAATTCAACGGAGGCGGCGACGCGGAAGGCACGGGCGAAGAGCACGATCTGAAAACCGAGCCTCCGAAAGACCAGAGCATTTTCGATTTTTCCTACCTGCCAAAGGATATCAAGGCCCACCTCGATCGCTACGTGATCAAGCAGGACGAGGCGAAGAAAGCTCTATCGATTGCGGTTTGCGATCACTACAACCATGCGAAATACCTGCGCCGGCTGTCGGAAACCGACCCCGAAGCAGCTTCGAAGGTGGAATTTGCCAAGCAGAACGTGATCATCATCGGTCCGACCGGGGTGGGGAAAACCTACCTCGTAAAACACATCGCCGAACTGATCGGCGTGCCGTTTGTGAAGGCCGATGCCACGAAATTCTCCGAGACGGGTTATGTCGGCGCGGACGTGGATGACCTGGTTCGGGAGCTGGTTCGGAAAGCCGATGGCGACGTCGACCTGGCCGAGTACGGCATCATTTACATCGATGAAATCGACAAGATCGCGACCAGCGGCGAAATGATCGGGCGTGATGTCAGCGGTCGCGGTGTACAGACGACGATGCTGAAATTGATGGAGGAAACCGAAGTCGCGCTGCGCAATCCGCAGGACATCCAGAGCCAGATGCAGGCGATGTTCGAAATGTCGCGAGGCGGTGGTGGAGCGAAAGACACGATCAACACCCGGCATATTCTGTTCATCGTCAGCGGAGCGTTTTCGGGGCTCGAAAAAATCATCGAAAAGCGCGTCCGGCAGGGAGCAATCGGATTCGGCGCCGACCTGGTGGATATTCCAGACGAAGAACAGCTCCAAAAAATCGCCGGCACGCAGGATTTTATCGAATACGGATTTGAAGCGGAATTCATCGGCCGACTGCCGGTTCGCGTGGTGTGCGAGCACCTCGAGCCGAACGATCTGTTCGAGATCATGAAACATTCCGAGGGCAGCCTGATCCGCCAGTATGAGCGGGAATTCGAGGCATTCGGTATCAAGGCCGATTTCGAGGATGGTGCCCTGGAAAAAATTGCCGAGTTGGCCGCGAAAGAAAAAACCGGAGCACGCGGCCTGTTGACCGTGTGCGAGCGGCTGCTGCGCGATTTCAAATTTGAACTGCCGGGAACAGCGGTGACCGATCTGAAAATCGATGCTGAGTTGGTCGAGGAACCCGATTCGACGCTCGCGGATTACCGCGAAAAAGCCGGGCAGGGAAACAAAAAAGTCGCTGCTGAACTGGCCGCTTTTCGCCGGAAATTCACGGAAGCCCACGGGGTGAAATTGAATTTTGAACCGGACGCCGTTGAGGAAATCGTGCGCTTGCAGGAGGAAAAACGGATCAGCGTGCTGAACCTGTGCGACCAACTTTTCCACGATTTTCAGTTCGGGCTGAAACTGATCCAGAAAAACACCGGGCAGGACACATTCGAACTGAACGGCGAAGCGGTCAAAGATCCGGACACGTTCCTGAGCGGGCTTGTGGTTGCGAGTTACAGTCACGGGGAGAAAAAAGGCGCAGAGCCGAAACCCGAATCGGAATCAGACGTCGCAGCGGAAGCGGAATCAGTAGTTGCATCCGAACGGGGTGAAGAAAACGAATAACCGCCTGTCGTCGTCCACGATTGGGAATCGTGGCTACGAACCTGGAAAGCCGTGCTACATTCGGCGCGATGCCCGATCCCCGTCGCCGCAAAATCATCGCTTACGCCGCACCGCTGGCGTTGTTTCTCGGGCTCCAGTTTCTCCTGCCGGTCATCAAGATCGACAACCCGGAGCTTCCCTGGTGGCGTTCCGCTCCCGAGCATTGGCTCTACCCGCTGCAGGCGGTTTTATGCCTCGGGGTGCTGATTTATTTCCGGAAAGAATACGATTTCGGAAAACCGCGATGGATCGGCCTCGGCGTTCTTTTTGGACTGGTGGGCATCGGGATCTGGCTTCTGCCGGTCATCCTTGGATGGCAGGACCGGACCGACGGCGGATTTGATCCAACCCTGTTTGATCGCCAAACCAACCCGGTAGGTTCGTACAGC
>JABDJT010000208.1 GCA_013003335.1 Verrucomicrobiales bacterium
GCTTTTGGCCGTCAAAATCGTAAGCTGCGACGAACATTTCGGTTTCATCGAGAAAGCTGACGAAAACAGTTTCTCCGTCCGTTACGGGCGTGCTGGATGCCCGCGAGTTGAGCCGATGAATGCCTTCGGCCGGGGCTTCGAGGACGATTTCCTCCCATAAAATATCTCCGGAATTCCGGTCGAGGCAGAAAAGCGAGCGGGTTTCCCGGCCGTCATCCGAGGACACGACAAAGATTCGATTTTCCCAGATGATCGGTGACGCGTGCCCGACCCCCGGGATTCCGGTTTTCCAGGCCGTGTCTTTCTCGATGTTGAATTGTTCCGGCAGCTTCGGCGCGTTTTCGACCGTTCCGTCACCGCGGGGTCCCCTCCAGCCGGGCCAGTTCTCTCCCGAAATCGCGCTCGATGAAAGACAGACAGGGATCAGAAATAGAAGGATCGATTTCATGAAGGGAGGAAACTTGCGACGAGTGGGCGTGAATTCAACCGGCTGATTTCGGCAACAGCGTTTGCTGGATCGCAAAAGATGGGATGCTTCCGCCAGAAAACGCACGGCAGTGACTCTGTGATTCTGTGACGATTACATCATGAAACGGATTGGAATTGGAATCAGCCTGATGGCGGCCATCGCATTTCTTGCAATCGGCTGCTCGGAGGAACGAAAAACTCACTCACGCGGATTTCATCTGCCGGAGGGAGATGTCGAAATTGGAAAAACGACCTTTGCAGACATGCAATGCGTCCTGTGCCACACCGTTTCGGGCGTGGAACTGCCTGATCGGGGTTTGCCGTCACTTCCAAAAATTGCGATCGGCGGCGAAGTTCACCGGGTTCATTCCTATGGGGAATTGGTGACTTCGATCATTTCGCCTGAGCATGTAGTTTCGCCGAAATACCTGGCTATGCTTTCGAAAGAAGAACGCGCCAAGGAGGATATCGATTCCCCGATGCCGGTATTCAACGAGGAAATGACCGTTCAACAATTGATCGATTTGGTCGCTTTTCTTCACTCCCGATATCAGCTGATCGAGCCGGAGAGTGACCCTTATTTTTACGTGATGCCCTGAAGCAAAACCGATTCAACAGGGTTCGTTCAGCAAACCAACCCTGTTGATTCGTTTCCGGTTTCCCTCATAGTCGGGGGATGAAATTTCGAATCCTGGGGCTCGTCGGAATCCTGTGCGTTGGACCCGGTGCTTCGGCAGAGACCATCGAAAAGCCGAATATCCTGTTCATCGCGATCGACGATTTGAATGACTGGATCGGCTGCCTTGGCGGTCACCCGCAAACGATTACGCCGACCATGGATCGGCTTGCGGCGAGCGGGACGCTTTTCACGAATGCGCACTGTCCGGCTCCGGCCTGTAACCCGTCGCGAACGGCAATTTTTACCGGCCTTTCTCCTCACAAATCCGGCCTCTACGAAAACGGCCAGAAAATGCGTGAGGTGTTGCCGGATGCGGAGCTGCTGCCGAAATATTTTTCCCGCCACGGCTACTGGTCGGCCGGTTCGGGAAAGATGCTGCACTACTTCATCGACGCGGATTCGTGGGACGAATATTTTCCGGAGAAATCGAAAGAAAACCCGTTTCCGCGGACGCTGTATCCGGAAAAGCGGCCGGTGAATTTGCCCCGTGGCGGGCCCTGGCAATACGTCGAAACAGACTGGGCCGCGCTCGATGCGACGGACGACGAATTCGGCGGCGACTGGCTCGTTTCGAAGTGGGTCGGTGAGAAATTGGCGGCCGAATATGAGAAGCCGTTTTTCCTGGCCTGCGGAATTTACCGGCCGCACGAACCGTGGTTTGTGCCAAAGAAATATTTCGAGCCGTTTCCGCTGGAGGACATCGAATTGCCGCCGGGATACAAGGCGGACGATCTTGATGATTTGCCGCCGGAAGGAAAAAAACGCGGGCCGAACCGTTATTTTCCACACATCCAAAAGCTCGGAAAATGGAAGGAGGGAATCCAGGGCTATCTCGCTTCGATTTACTTTGCAGACGCGATGCTCGGTCGGGTTTTGAAAGCGCTGGAAAACGGGCCGAACGCCGAAAACACGATTGTCGTTTTGTGGAGTGACCACGGCTGGCACCTCGGCGAAAAGGAGCACTGGCAGAAATATACCGCCTGGCGAAAAGTCACGCGCGTCCCCTTGATGATTCGTGTTCCCGATGGCAAACCGGGCATCTGTACGAAGCCGGTGAACCTGCTCGATCTGTTCCCGACGCTGACGGAGCTGGCTGGAATTCCTGCCAAGAAAGACAATCATGGTCGTAGTCTCGTGCCGCTCCTCGAGAATCCGAAAGCCGATTGGCCGCACGTTTCGATCACGCATCTTGGCCAGCCTGGTTCATTCGGGCTAAGCGCGGACAACTGGCGATACATCCGCTACGCGAAGGGCGGGGAAGAGCTGTACCACATCGAAAACGACCCCCACGAGTGGACCAATCTCGCCGAAGTGGCGGAGCATAAAGCGAAGCTCAAAGAACTGCGTGAGCTGGCTCCGAAGTCATTTGTGCCGCTTGTCCCGCCGAAGGATGAATCGCTGCCGACGCTGAAATTTCAACCGCTCACCGAAGGCAATGCTCCGCCCGCTTCAAAGCCGGACGGAGGAACGTTCGAGGTCGTGTTTCGCAATCAGCGCGGTGAACCTGTCGAGATTTTCTGGATCGATCTGAAGGGAAAACCGAAGCCATACGGGCAGATCGCCGCAGGGAGGAAGAAACGCCAGGGAACTCGGCCGGGGGCGGTCTGGATGATCGGGGATGCGGATGGAAAACCGCTCGGATATTTCAAAATCGGCGACCGGAAAGCCCAGGCGATCATTCCAGGATCAAAGAGCCTAGTTTCGGCTCCGCCGAAGGAAATGAAGCTCGATCCATTTTACAAAAAATACGTCAGTGCCGGCGGCTACCCGATTCTCAGCTCGGAAAAAGTGAACGACTACGCACTGCTCGAGGCCGCGTATTTGATCGAAACGATGCTGGCGAAGCGTCCGGACATTTTACAAAAACTCGCCGAAAACGGATCGCGAATGACGGTCATGGCCCATGATGAATACACGACCGACGTGCCGGAGCACGCTCGCTTTGGGGAGAGAAACGATGGGCGGGGCAAGGACTGGTGGGACCGGCGGGCCCGCGGCCTCGGTGGCAGTGAGAAGGATCCGGTGGCTAGCTGCGGTGAGGAAAACCTGCTCTGTTTTCCCGGCGATCCGTATCACGAGGAGAATATCCTGATCCACGAATTCGCCCACACGATTCATCTTCGTGGTTTGAATGCTCTCGATCCAGAATTCGATCAACGGCTGAAAGCGCTTTACGAC
>JABDJT010000167.1 GCA_013003335.1 Verrucomicrobiales bacterium
GCCGGCTCCGACGGAGTCGATCGGAAGGACCGGAAGAGTGGGCACCTCGAATCCACGGGCATTTTCGGGAAAAACGAGCGTGGGATCGCTTCCTCGCGTGATGATGAGGGTCGAGATATTCAATTCGTCGAGCTGCTGCACGACCATGGGGGTGTCATTCGGCGACCCGGGGAGAAAATCGAGCAATTCGATTGCTTCGCCTTCGTTGACGATGACGTAGTCGGCCTGGATTTCGGCCCAGGGAAACGTGGGGCGGGACGGGGAAGGATTGATGATGACAGCGACATCCGCGAGGTTCGCGGCGCGGGCTGCTTCCACGACGCTGGAAACCGGGATTTCAAACTGGGCGAGAAAGGCGTCTGCCTGCTGGATCGCTTCTTCAGCCTGGCCGATTTCCTCCGGGGAGGTGACGGCGTTTGCGCCCGCGGAAACGATGATGGTGTTTTCCCCCTCGTCATCGACGGCGATCAGGGCAGAGCCGGTGCGAATACCGGGCTGGACGCGAACGAGTTCCACGTCGATTCCTTCGTTTTCGAGGCGCTTTTTGTAGGCGAGCGCCATTTCGTCATCCCCGAGCGAGCCGATCAGGCTCACCTCGATATCCTGCCGTGCGGCTGCAACGGCCTGGTTGGCGCCTTTTCCGCCGAAATGTGTCAGCAATTCCGAGGCGGCCACCGTTTCCCCGGGAGCGGGAAGCCGGCCGACACGGGCCACGTAATCGATATTCAGGGAACCGGCGACGATCACCCGGGTCGCTGGAGTGGATTCGGATTCGCTCATGCAATCAATCAGCTGGGAGATTCAGTGGCTGCGGTTCGGGGAGAGGTTGTTTTCGTCCTGATTCATCGACCCGCACCATCGTTACCTGGTTGGAAAAAATCTCCGTTTCGTCCCGGAAAACCTGGACGTGATAGGTTACGGAGGTCGTCCCGATGCGGATTCGCTGGCTATTGAAATGCAGAATTGAGCCTTCGCGAACGCTTTTTTTGAACTCGATCTCGTTCATGCCGACCGTGACGAAGCGGCAATCCGGAAATTCCGTGCTGGCGGACAGCCAGGCCGTTTCGTCGACCCAGGCCAAGAGATATCCTCCGAACAGGAACCCGTAGTGATTGAGGTGTTGCGGGAGTACGAGGCGATGATTTTCCATAAAAGCAGGGAAGGTTAAAGAAACTGAAAGAATTTTGAATGAAAGGGGAGTCAGGCGCGTTTATAGTAACAAGAACCCGTCAAAGGCCAATTTATGAAATTCGTTCCCGCTCTTTTCTCCATTCTCCTCCTTTTACCGTTCAGTTTTCTATCGGGCCAGGATACAGGCAAGCCGAGTGTCGTGGCAAAACCCCTGCAAACCCAGGCGGCACCTGTTCCGGATTCCCAGTCGCCTTTCGCCGGTAAGACGGTTGAGCAGCTTACGGCAGATGAGGTCCTGAAACTCGTGAGATACAGCTACACGTTGTATGATCGGGACTTTGAAGGGCAGTTGCGGGTGGGATTCAATACGAAGATCCCGTTTATCCTGTCCCTGAAACCGGAGGCGATCCGATTCATCTTCAATGACCCGGCCCACGTGATCTACCTGGATACCAAGGACAAGAATTTTGCGCTCTACGAAGGGACAGGCGGAGCGAAACTGGAACCGGTCGCCGATAACAAGTACGGGCAGAAAATACGGGGAACAGACGTGACCTACGACGACCTGTCGATGCGATTCCTGTATTGGCCGGATGCGCGGATCGTGGATGAGCAACGGGTTAAGAACCGGGATTGCTGGGTTGTCCGGGTGCGGAACCCGGACGGGAAGGGAATTTATTCAACCGTTGACTGCTGGGTGGACAAAGGGAGCGGCGGGATGCTGAAAATGAACGGATATAACGCAAAAGGGCGAACTATCCGCCGGTTCGAGGTGTTACACGGCAAAAAGATGGGTGATATCTGGATGGTGGACGAGATGCGGATCGAAACGATCAGCCCTACGAGCCAAAAACGGCTTTCCCACACCCGACTTCAGATCACCGATATTGTCGAGTGATCCCGTCAGGGAGGAGGATTTGAAAAAATCCGATCGGGTCGCCTAGCCCTGGCGTCCGAAAAAGCGACGCATTTTCATGCGCGCAGTGGGAAGTTGAACAGCTTCGCGGGTGCGCTCGCGATGCATCATGAACAAGAGGTGATTGTCCGTGAGAGTATCGCCATCGAGATGGTGAGCGCGCTTGCGAGCTTCCTTGTCGGTGGGAAGAATGAATTTCTTCTCCCGGATGAGGCTGTGCCTGGATGAGAACATAATGATAGTTTGTTCGCTGAATGGTTAGTCTAGAGAGGTAAAAGAGGGGATGCAAACGGTATTTTTTCAATTTTGCGAATTGTATCAATCCGTTATTCCGAAAAATGAACGGGCCGAGTCAGTGGTTTCTTGGGCTAATTTTTCAAAGGTTACGTTTCGCAGGTCTGCCAGGTGTCTGGCGGTGTGGAGAGTGTCGGCAGGCTGGCATCGCTTACCCCGATTCGGCACCGGAGCCAGATACGGACTGTCGGTTTCCACCATGAACCGCCCCGAAGGAACGGCTGCCGCTACCTGTTGGACGTCAGTTGCCTTTGGAAATGTCACAATTCCGGTAAAGGAAACGAGATGGCCCAGTTCAAATGCCCGTTCCGCCTGTTCCAGGGACCCGGTGTAACAATGCAAAACCGCGCGTAAACTGGACCCAGCAAAAGTTTCTAAAACTGCCATAATATCTTCGTTGCTTTCGCGCTGGTGGATCACGACCGGCAGGTCCAGTTCAACCGCGAGGTCCAATTGCGTGCGGAAGATTTCATGCTGGAGTTTTTTCCACCCCGTTTCATCAAATCCTTCCGGCGGAGCGTGGAAGTAATCGAGACCAATTTCACCGATGGCAACCACCTTGGGGGCGGCTGCCAGAGTGCGGAGTTCGGCGACCCAGTCTTCCGACTCAATCTCGTGTACGTAGCAGGGGTGAATGCCGACCGTCGCATAGACACCGTCGAATTCGGCAGCCAGATCAATGTTGACCGGGCTGTCTTCGAGGTCGCAGGCAATTGTAACAATTCGTTCCACCCCCGCTTCGCGGGCCGCTTCGACAATTTGAGGAATTTCGTCCCGGAACCTGGGCGAAGCGAGGTGGCAATGAGTATCAATGAGCATGGTAGAGGAGGTCTTTGCCGAAAAGTAGTCCGGCCAAAAACCGGTTCGATCAACTCGCTCCATTCATATTTCTGTTCTTGTCATCCCGACTCGAGATTCCTAAATTCCGCCCATGAAACAACCGAATTTACTCCTCACCGCCCTCTCTGCATTCGTCGTCACCTTCTCGATCGGGATCGCGGATGAAAACCATGAAATCATCGAGAAAGTGATGAAGCAGGGGTTGAAAGCGCCGAAGGGGGAGGACAGCCCGATGGACCAGGTCTTGAACGGAGACGCCTCGAAAGAGGACACGGCTGAATTGCTCGAGTTGGTGAAGACGATGCACGGAACCAAAGCCCCGGTCGGGAACCAGGATGAATACGAAACCAAGGTGAAGGAGCTGATCGAAGCGCTGGAAGCTGTCGCCGGCGGCGATCTGAGCGAAAAAGCCCTGAACCGGCTCGAGGAAGCTCAGAACTGCAAGGCCTGCCATAGCAACCACAAGCCGAAGAAGAAAGGCTGAGCGGGAATCCATTCAAGCTAACGCAATTTTCGTGAAACGAGCGGGCCGGGAACGGCCCGCTTTTTTTGGTCACTGGATTCCGGGGGATTTCGAATGTACAGGGTTGGTTCGGCGAACCAACCCTGTTGACTCGTTTTACGATTTTTTGGACTTGGACGAACTGCTGCTGCTCCGCCGGGCCGTCAGGCTTTTCCCGTGCTCGATCATTTTCTGAAAGGTGACTTTGCCGATGCCTTTCACGAGGGAAACCTGCTCGACCTTGTCGAAAGGGCGGCTTTCGATAATGGAGGCGGCCCGGACCCCGGCGACGCCGTCAATTGAAACGAGATCTTTCGCGGTGCCTTCGTTCAGGAGCACCAGGAGTTTCGATTTCTGGGTTGTCGTCAGCCCGGATACGAGTTTTTTCGATGCCTCAGAAGGACCCGGGATTTTGGCAGTTTCGGTTTGGGCGGCCTTGTCCGACATCGAGGTGTCTGAACTCTTGGACTTCCGCGTTGCTGCGTAGGCAGGGATCAGGGAGAGCGTGAGGGTGGCTGTGAGGGCGAGTGCGAGTTTGTTTTTCATGACTGTATACAATGTTTCAGGTTCAAATCAGCGTTCACCAGAACGCTGTAAAACTGAACAATAGTAAGATCACGATTTCGCGCAAGTGTTTTTTTGAACAATACTCAAAAAAAGCTGAACAATCGCCTTAAGCCCTGTTGCCATAGGCTTGAGCGGCCACGGCGTTGGCGTATTCCGCGGACTTCTGTGCGGAAATGATGGCCCAAATGAGATAGCCGATGAAAGTCAGCGGCCAGGTAATGATCCCGATTACCACGAAAATCAGGAAAAAATTTACAATGCAGGTCAGCCAGTAGGTGAACATCAGGATCAGGCCGTTGTTCGTGTTGCCGGCATAGAGGTTGCCGATCCCGAAGGTCTGCATCATGAGCGCCGGGAGGACTTCGAGCAAAATGGCAACTCCGGGGGATTTGGGAGGAGCGATGTGGTAGTGGACGTGTGAGCCGCCTCCCGGAACGGTTGCGAGTTGCGCTCCGCCCGGATTCTGGCCGTCGGCATGGGCATACAGCATACTGATCGGCATCCAGCTTTCCTGCCCCTCTTCGCAGATTTGCGCGTGCGATGCAATCTCCCCGACCCGGTAGCTGCGTTCCAGTTCTTCCCGGGGAAACGGCCCGGTGACGTCACCGTTGGTGGAAAGAAAATAGTTCACAACGTGGTTTTTCTACCACAAGGCTGGCGGCTGTGCTAGAACTGCCGACATGATTTCACGCCAAAATTTGATCGCACTTTTGACGGGAGGAATTTTTGCTTTTTCCCCGGTTTCCAGCAGCCTGGCCGGCCCCGGAGAGGAAATTCCGCTGTGGGAGGAAGGGAAAGTTCCCGGTGAAGCCGGGGTCGAACTGCCGCCGGAAAAGGCGGAGGACAAGAACAACGACGGGATCATCCGGATCTCGAATGTGAGTGTCCCAACGATGCAGTTTTTCCCGGATCCGAAGGAAAATAACACGGGTGCCGTGGTCGTGGTTGCTCCGGGGGGTGGATACAGCATTTTGGCCTCCAAACACGAAGGTAGCGATGTGTGCAAGTGGCTGAATACCATCGGTGTAAATGCTGTTTTGCTCAAATATCGTGTGCCCAGGCGAAAAGATCGCGAAAAGCACGCTGCGCCCCTCGAAGATGCGCAGCGGGCGATCCAGTTGGTGCGCACAAAGACGGACGAGTGGAAGATTGATCCGGAGCGGGTGGGGATTCTCGGGTTTTCCGCGGGGGGCCACCTTGCGACGATGGCTCTGACTACCGAAACGGTTACGATTTCTCAAAAGGAAGCATTGCCGTCGGCTCGACCGGATTTTGGGGTCCTGGTTTACCCCGCTTACATGCTCGACGAGAAAACGAAGAGCGGACTTTCGCCGGAGATCCAGGTCGATGAATCGACGCCGCCTGTGTTCATTGTGATTGCCCATGGCGACAAGCGGTTTGTCGAGGGGTGTGCTCGCTTTTACATCGAAATGCACCGGAACAAGCGGGACTGTGAGCTGCACATTTACGGAAAAGGCGGGCACGGGTTTGGAATGAAACCAATCGAGGAACGCGTGTCCGGGTGGCCGCAGCAGGCGGGCCAGTGGATGGAGGAGATGGGTTTCCTGAAAAACGAATGAGCAGGGTTGGTTTGGCATTCCGCACCTGTTGGTTCGTGCTGGCGGGGTGGCTGGCGGTGTTGTTACCTCCCGCCGCGGCAGAGACCAAGCTGATCAATCCGACGTATCTCGGTGCACCGGAGCGGAATTTTTACGGGAACCGGTTGCCTGCGAAATTGCAGGTGTTCTGGAAACTGGACCTTGGTTCGGGACGGACGCAGCTTCGCGGCAAAACGCCGCTGTGGAAGGGCGCCGGCTGGACGGGCCAGCCGCTGATCGTGGAGGAGGACGGCGATCTTTTCCTGATCCTCGGCGCCAACGATCATCATTTGCGAAAAATCCGGGCCTCGGACGGCGAAGTGATCTGGAAATACAAGTTCGACGACGTCATCAAGGGCACGGGGTCGCTTTGGAAAAACCCGAAGACGGGAGATTTGGTCGTGATCCAGGGTTCCCGGTTCGGGTTGGAGGCGAAATTCAGCGATCCGGTGATTCCGAGCCTGCGGGGCATTTCCTACAGCACGGGGAAAGAGCTCTGGCGAATGAACTGCAGGCGGACCGCGACGTACAGCCGGGATGTGGATGGTTCTGCCCTGGTCATCGGCGACCGCGCCTACCTCGCGCTAGAGAATTCGATCTTCACCGTATTTTCACCGGACCCGACCCTGCAACGGAAGCGGGACGGGATGTTGCAGCCGAGAATTTACCGCGAAACCCGGTTTTACGAGCCGACCGATACGAAAACGCACGGCGGGAATATCGAGTGTGAATCGTCGCCGACCCTGCTGGATGATCGGGTTTTCACGGCCTCCGGCGCGGGCCGGGTGTATGGCTACAGCTTGAAATGGAACCGGGCTGGCTGGCGGTTTGAAACCGGCACGGATTTGAACGCGACGATGCCGGTGACGGGCGACGGTTGCCTGCTCCTCGCGGTGGAAAAGCAGTTCGTTCCCGGACCGGGCGGTGTTTTCAAGATCGATCCGTCGGAGCCGCCGTCTTCCTGCGTGAAATGGTTTTTCCCGACGGGCGATGTCCGGAAAGGCAGTTTTTACGAGTGGGAAGGGGGGATTATCGGGTCCGTGGCGGTGAATCACCGGACGGCTGCGGAATCCGGAACACCGGCGATGGCGGCTTTTATCGGGGTGGATGGTTTTCTCTATGTCGTGGAGGAAGGCGAACCGGCTTTGAAGGAGTGGGCGACGGGACCGGACGGAGAGACGGAATATCCACGGGCGAGGCTCCTGGACAAGGTGCAGCTGGGGGACGGCAGCATTGCGACCCCGATTTTCGTGGGAAACCGGATTGCAGCACCGTATGACGACGGATTGAAGCTGTTCGAGGTGACCGGCGAAGGCAAAATCCGGTTGCTGGATACCTTTGCGGAGAGCCAGTTTGAAGCGACCCCGGTTTGCCACGACGGCCGGCTATATGCCGCTTCGCTGGACGGGAATCTGTACTGTTTCGGCGAATAAGGGCCGAATCCGGGGGAAAAGTCGGAATTTTGCCCGAAATCGTTTGCAGGTTGGCATGCAAGTTGCTTTTTTCCGTCGCGGTAATTCAACCCGGGGTTCTCCACTTTCACAAAAACAAACGATGGGGCCCTCGACCTCAAACCAACCAAAAAACACAATTGTACAATGGCTAAACTCAAACTGGAATACCTCTGGCTCGATGGATATGAGCCGGTAGCGAATATTCGCGGGAAAACCAAGGTCCTGGATGGAGATCCTGACAAGCTGTCACTGGAGGACTGCCCGGAATGGGGGTTCGACGGTTCCTCCACCCTGCAGGCTGACGGATCCGACTCGGATTGCATGCTGAAACCGGTCGCTTTGTATCCGGATTCCACCCGGAAAAACGGCTTCCTCGTGATGTGCGAAGTCATGCTTCCCAACGGCGAACCCCATCCCTCCAACACCCGCGCCACGATTCCGGACGATCCGGGTCTGTGGATCGGCCTGGAGCAGGAATACTTTCTTTACCAGGATGGTCGTCCGCTTGGCTGGCCGGAGGACGGCTACCCCGCTCCGCAGGGTGAATACTACTGCGGCGTCGGCTACGAAAACGTGGGCGACATCGGTCGCGCGATCGTTGATGAGCACCTCGACGTCTGTCTCGATGCCGGGATCAACCACGAAGGCATCAATGCCGAGGTCGCCAAGGGCCAGTGGGAATTCCAGGTTTTCGGAAAAGGCTCTGCTACGGCGGCTGACCAGATCTGGGCGGCCCGCTACATCCTCCAGCGCGTTTGCGAAAAATACGGCGTCGTCGTTGAGTATCACTGCAAACCGTGGCAGGGCGACTGGAACGGCTCCGGAATGCACTGCAACTTCTCCACCGAGAAACTCCGTGAAGAAGGCGGCAAAGAATACTTCGAATCACTCATGGCTGCGTTCGAGAAGAATCGTGACGAGCACATCGCGGCTTATGGCCCGGACAACCACCTCCGCCTGACCGGATTGCACGAAACGCAGTCGATCGACCAGTTCAGCTACGGAGTGGCAGACCGGGGCGCTTCGATTCGTGTTCCGCACGCTTTCGTCAACAACGACTACAAGGGCTATCTTGAAGATCGTCGTCCGAACTCGCAGGGCGATCCCTATCGGATCGTGGCGCGTGTGTCGAAGACGATTGCAGAAGTCGGATAATTCCGGAACCACTCATTCATTCATCGAAAAACCCGGTTGCCTCCGCCTGGAGGGGGCCGGGTTTTTTCGTTTTCCGATCAAATCGGGTTGATTTGGCGAACAAACCCTGTTGGTTCGTGACTCCTCAAAAATCGGAATGAAAATCGCCAAAGACGGACTCCGCTCGATCGTCCGGGTCGGATACGACGGCCGGGTTTACAAGACATTTCGCGGGACCGATTCAGACAAGCGGTTCGCGAACGAAGTTCAGGTTTTGAAAGTGCTGGAGGAACGGGGCTGCGATTTCGTGCCCCGGCTGTTGGAGTATGACGAGGATGAACTCACGATTGTGACCACCAACTGCGGGACTCCGGTGGAGAAGATTTCGGAGGGCAAGCAGGAGCAGATTTTTGCCGAACTGCGGGACGAATACGGGGTGGAGCACGATGATCCGTTTGCGCGGAATATCACTTACGAGCAGCGGATGGGGCGATTCTGCGTGATTGATTTTGAGCTGGCAACGATCCTGGATGATCCCGGTGAGGGAAGTGAAGTGACCTTTGAAATCGAGTGGTGCGGACTTTCCAAAGGAGGGAAGAGGAAAATGGGTCGAAACGAGGATGCGCTGTCGGTTTTTGGATCAAATGACGGCTGGGCGGAAGAGCAATCTCTGGAAGGGACGTTTGATATTTCCGAGGAGGGAATCGTGTTCGCCGTCAGCGACGGAATGGGTGGTCCCGGCGGCGGTGAACTGGCCAGCTCGTTGACAGTGAGCGAGCTGCGCCGGTTTTTACCCGGAAAGATGGGAGACTTCAAAGGGGTGGCCAACTGGACGGAGTTGCTCGAATCGGCCGTGGTGGATTTGCACCGGCATGTCGCACGCACGGCCCGCTCCCGGGAGGAACTGGTCGAGGACATGGGGGCAACCCTGGTGACGAGTCTGTTTTTCCGGAAGACGATGCATTTTGCCCATGTAGGCGACAGCCGGATTTATCACTATCGAAACGGTGACCTGGCTCAATTGACGATGGATCAAACCATGGTCGGGCAAATGTTCCGGAAAGGGCTTCTGAATGAACGGGAAGCCCGGAATCATCCCCGGCGGAATATCCTTTCGCAGGCGATCGGGGGCGGGTGTCCTGAGGTGACGCCGCAGATCGGACAGGTGCACCTGGAGGTGGGAGACTGGGTCCTGCTTTGCACGGATGGGCTGATCGACGGGCTTTGGGAGCGAAGAATCCACGACATGTTCGAGTCGGCTTCCGATTCAGACGGGCCGACGGACAAACTGGCAAAGGAAATGCTGGATTACTCATACTGCGAAGCGGGAGGCGATGACACGACGCTGTTTGTTGTGAAGGTCGGTCAGGCAGGAAAAGCGTGATCTACGGCTGGTTTCGATTATCGAGATCGAGGTAGGTTGAACCGTCGGCCAGTTGATGGATCGCTTTGCGGGCTTCTTCATTTCCGGTTACTCCGAAGAAGGCCCAGATTTCGTCGATAACATCCTCCAGATAGGATACTTCCTGCATGACATCGGCGACGGTATCGCCGGCATGATCCAGTTCGCATTCATGGGAGCCGTCGTCGTTGCAACTGACCCGAATGACCGAAGTGCGGCCGTAGAGATTGTGGATATCCCCGATGGTTTCCTGGTAGGCGCCGGTATGAAAGGCCGCGACGTAATACGGATCGGGCCCGATTGGATGGACCGGCAACCACTCCGGTGACAGCGCAGATTGATATTCCTGAAAAACCCCGTCGCTGTCGCAAGTGACATCCAATAATTTCGCCCGTTCGACCGGAGCTTCATTCAGTCGCTGGATCGGCATGATGGGAAAGAGTTGTTTCAGGCCCCAAGCGTCGGGAACGGATTGGAAAATACTGAGGTTTCCCGACAGGTTCCGCGGGGCGCGAGTCGAAAAAGACTGGCGACAAAGATCGCTGTACAGTTTTTCGGCCCGTGCATACTCCCGCAATTTCATCAAGCCTGAGCGGTACTTGGACTGGCAGACGGAAAAGGCTTCGGTGACACGCTCGAACCGGGGAAATGGTGCGCGCGCGTAGGATTCCAGTGTCGCGAGTTCCCGGTGTTGAACGCCGCGCTGCAGCCCTGTTGGATGATCGGGCAGGCCGCGGTCGAACAGTTCGAAGACGACAAAGGAGTGATGGGCGGCCAGTCCCCGTCCGGATTCGATGTAAATAACCGGCTCGGGACATCCGTCGCGGCGGCAGACGCCCGATACGGCTGACAACAGTCGATAGGAATAGTCATCCAGCGAGTAATTCTTGGTGTAGTAGGAATTCTCCGAATTCCCCCCGTAATTCACCGCGATGCCGCCGCCTGCATTGACGATTTTCAGGGGAAGACCTTCCTCGATCAGCTCCGCGTAAACCGAAGCGACTTCTTCGGCGGCCCGCTCAATGAATTGCAGGTCGGAGATCTGCGAACCGAGATGGTAGTGAAGCATTTTCACGTGATGCAGAATCCCGTGTTTTCGCAACTCATCGACGGCCCAGATGAGTTCATGGCGGTGCATGCCGAACTGACCACACTGGCCCGTGCTTTCACTCCAGAATCCCTCCGCCTGTGTGCCGGGACAAATCCGGAGCCCTAAAGCCGGGCAGAATTGGTGTTCTTTGAACCGCTTGATCAGCAACTGCACCTCCTCCGGACGCTCGATCGTGAGGATGGCATTGACTCCCGCTTTCGCCGCATGAATCACGAGATCCATATAGAGACGGTCCTTGGCGCCGTTGCAGAGCAGTGGTTTGCTGGAGTGCTTGATTTCATCCAGTCCGATGGCCAACTCCGCCTTGGTTCCCACTTCGAGCCCGATCCCGTTTTGCCGGACTGCCCGGACGACGTTTCTCCGCTGGTTGGTTTTGACCGGGTAGCACAGCTGAAAGTCCCCGCTATAACTCAACCGGGAGATGGATCGCTGGAAGGCAGCCTTGATGCGATCGGCCCGGTGATGAAGAATGTCGGGGCAACGAACAATGGCGGGAAGCTTTCCGCCCTGGCGATAGAGATCATCCACGATCTGGTCGATCGTGAAGTCCGACTGTTCGAATTTGTCGGGCCGGCAATTGACAGCAATGCCTCCATCGTCCGTAACGCGAAGATATGGTGAACCCCAGGCCTCAAGCCTGTAAAGCTCGGCTGACTTTTCAGTCGACCAGTTTCGACTGTCTAAGCTCGATTCCAATATGTGGGGGGGATGAGTGCGGAACGAACTCTCAGTTGGTATTTGTAGGCTATTTTCAGGTTGGTTTCCAAGCTCCATTTTCCCATCTTCCTAAGAAAATTATGGCAATGACTGCCAGGTTTGCGGTGATGAGTGTCCATGCTCCATATGAATGGGACTCAAAGAAGTAAACCACCAGGATCGCTCCACCGATCACCAGCATCAGGATGCTGATCACGAGATTCGCGATGGTTGGCCAGGAATTGTCGTCTGTGGCGGCAAGGGCGTGGTCGAAGGTGCTGTAGGTCGCGTAAAATAAAAGGATGATGGGAACGAAAAAGGCCAGCGACAGCGTGAGATTGACGACTTCGGGGGATTTGGAAAAGAGCGGAATAACCCAGTCTCGCAGCAGATAGAATGCCAGCCCGCAAATTAACGCGATTGCATTCATGATCACCCAGGTCACCCGCATCCAGTTTTCCGCCCGGCGGACTTTTCCCGAACCAATCGCCTTGCTGATCAGGGCAACGGAGGAGGTGCCGAAGCTGTCGAACATCAGAATACAAACATCCTGGATGGAAATCAGCACGGCGGCAGCTGCGAGATGGACATTTCCGAAATGCCCGATGATCCAGATCAGGATGACGTTCCAGACGAATTCCTCGAGAAATTCCCGTCCTCCGATCGGGGCACCTCCGCGGGCGATTTCGCGGAACGGCTTCCGGCGCGGACGGAAGTTGGACGTGTGATATTTCCGCAGGGAACGCGGAACCAGCAGGCAGGCCATGGCGATGACGGCCATGGTCGCGGAGCTGAATACGAGGGACCAGGCGGCCCCGGCGACTCCCATTCCGAGACCGTTGCCGGTGATCAGCCCGTATCCGCAGCCCACGTGAACCACCAGGGCAAGACCGGCGATGATGAGCGGGACGCGGGGTCGGCCAATGGCGATGAAAAAATGCATCACCGTCCAGCTAATAAGCTGAAAAACCGCCGAAGGCAGGGCGATCTGGAAATACTCCACCTCCAGCACCTGCAGGTTGGCGTCATGACCGAACAGGCGGAACAGGAACGGAGCGGCGAAATAGCAGCAGATCACAGCGATGCCGTAGATCAGGGAAAACCAGATGCCCTGCCAGACAATGCTCCCGCATCGCAGGAACCAGCGTTTCCCGACGCACTTCGAGACGAGGGAGTTGACCTGGAACAGGCAGCCCAACCCGAAGCTGAGGAACATCAGGATCATGATGAATCCCGTGGCAAAGGCCGCCTGCGGATCGACCCCGACCTGGCCAAGAAAATAGACATCGGAGACAGACCGCAGCGACAGCAGAACGTACATGCCGCAGCACGGGAGAGAGGAGGCGAAAATCAATCCGGCTCTTCGTTGCCAAACCTTCACTTTCCTCGAAGAATTTGACTTATTTTGGTTTGCTTCCACGCTTCGTAAACAGTTCCGGTCCCACGATCTTTCATGAAAATTGGGCTTATTCAAAGTACCGCGTCCCCCGAAATCGAGCAAAATGTTAGGAAAACGATGGCTTCTGTGCGTTCCGCTGCCAAACGTGGAGCCCGGATCGTTTGTCTCGAGGAATTTTTCGCCTCCCTTTATTTCTGTCAAACCTGTGAATCCAGCCCTTTCGAACTGGCTGAGCCTCTGGAGTCTGCATTCATCGGGCAGTTCCGGGAGTTGGCCGCGGAACTCGAGATCGTGCTCGTCCTCTCCTGGTTCGAAAAGCAGGACGAAGGTGTCTTTTTCAACTCAGCGCTGGTGATCGATGTGGACGGATCCATCGCCGGTCACTACCGGAAGATGCACATTCCCGACGATGCCCAGTTTCACGAGAAGCATTACTTTGCACCCGGCGATCTCGGCTTTTGTGCGGCGGAAACCCGGTACGGAACGATCGGTGTCTGCATTTGCTGGGATCAGTGGTTCCCCGAGGCTGCCCGTCTCACCGCTCTCGCGGGCGCCGAGATCATCTTCATTCCCACCTCGATCGGGTGGCACGAGGAGGATATCGAAGCCGGCCTGAAAGACAGCCAGTTCAACGCCTGGCAGACGATTCAGAAAAGCCACGCCATCGCCAACAGCTGTTTCGTCGCCGCCGTGAATCGGTGCGGCACCGAGGCGCCTTCTTCAGGTGCGCCGCCGATCCAGTTCTGGGGCCACAGCTTCGTGACGGATCCGCACGGGACAATTCTCGCCGAGGCTGGGGAATCCGATGAAGTCCTCCTGGCCGACGTCGACTTCGCCGAAATCGCACCGGTTCGGAGAATGTGGAATTTTTTCCGGGACCGGCGAATTGATGCCTACTCCGGAATTTTGAAACGCAGCCTCAAGAATGCCGGAGGATCGAATGGGGAATCCTGAGTCTGTGCGCCGCTGGCCGGCCGAATGGGAACCTCACTTCGGGACGTGGATCAGCTGGCCGAATCTGTGCGGGGAGAGCTTCGAGTTCGGCCTCGCCGTTATCCGGAACACCATGCTCGAAATGGTCCGGGCACTCGTTCCGGGTGAGCAGGTCCTGATCAACTACACCCTCGAGTCCGAACGGTCCTGGCTGGAAAGCCAACTTTCCGATGAAGAATGCGCGCGCGTGCAGTTTTTCGACGTGCCGTTCCGTGAACCGTATCTGCGGGACAACGGGCCGGTATTCGTCCAGACCGGCCCGGAGAATAAACTGACTGGTATCCGGTGGGAATTCGATGGCTGGAGCGGGAAATACCCGCCCCACGACGTCGACAACACCACGGCACGTTGCATGGCGGAGACGGTCGGATTCCCCATCGAGGATGCCGGTTTTGTTTTCGAAGGTGGCGCCATCGAGACGAACGGGCAGGGGCTCCTGCTGGTGTCCGAACCGAGTTTTCGCGCGAGAAATCCAGATTTTCCAAAAGGGAAAGCTGAAGAACGATTCCGTGAACTTCTCGGAGTGAACGAAATCACCTGGCTGGATTGCCCGACGATTCCGGGCGACGACACGGAAGGGCATGTCGATGTCTCGACCCGATTCATCGATGCCCAAACCATCATCGTGTCCGGGCCGGACGACTATTTTGAAACGATCCGCCAACTCGGATTCCGGACGCTCCGACTGCCCGTTCCCTTTCCCGGATGGCACCCGAATCGCGAGATCGAGACGCCCGCGAGCTACGCGAATTTCTACATCGGGAACGAAGTGGTCCTCGTCCCCGTTTTCGATCAGCCGACCGACGAGGAAGCCTGCGAAATTCTCGCCTCCTGCTTTCCCGGACGCAAACTCGTCCGCATCGATGCCAACGAAATCATCAACGGACAGGGCGGAATCCACTGCCTCACTCAGACCGTTCCTGCGCCGGGATTCTGATCGTTTCGTTGCCAGCTTTTCACCACGGATTCAAGGCCGAACAGGTAGGATTTGCAACGGGTCGCCTCTTCATACCGCGGCAGCTCGAGGAAAATCCGGTCGGCCTTCGGCAGATTGAAAAAGGGAATTTTCGGGCGCAGGTGATGGAGCAAATGCAGGCCGCTGTTGTGCGGGTGAAACACGTGCGCCATGAAGCCCAGCGGTGCGTTGCGGGAAAAGCTGAAAATACCGCCCGGGTCGAGGCCCTGGTGATCCGACAATTCCTGGAACACCATCAGCAGGTGATACACCGTCAGCCGGGCCACCCACCACCACATCGCGACTTCCAGCACGGTGCGACCATCGGTCAAAAACCACAGCAATCCGCCCACCGCAGAGAACACGACGAGAATTTTCAGCCGGGCCAGCCAGGAGCAGCGGATGATTTCGCCAATCAACGCGTGCCGGATAAAAATCCGCGAAAAGAATTTTTTCAGGAAAATCGAAACGGACGATTCGCCGGGCTTCGGTGGGCCGATGTAATCCGGATCCTGCTCCGGATCACCGAGATGATTGTGATGCGCCAGGTGCATCGGCCGGTAGAGCGGGAACGATTTGAAAATCGGAATCGCCAGCAGGTAATCGGCGATCCAGTCATTCAGCTTGCGGGAATTGGCGAGGTTTCCGTGCCCGGCCTCGTGCAGGAGATTTTCGAAGGACTGCAGCCGGTTACCGATGATGATCACCGCCAGCAAATTCGCCCACCACGTGTCGACCGAGATAATCAGGTAAAACGAAAGCGCGAACCCGACATAGCCCGCTCCCACTGCCAGCGCCGTCCGCCAAAGGTTCCGCTCTTCCAGGGCCTTCACCCGGGCTTCCACTTCCGGATCCGCCGCCACCCAGGCCCGGATCTCCTTCAGGTCATCTACAACTTGCGTGTTCGTCATGCGATTTCTACTTCTTCCGTACCCGGTTCCAATTGATACGCCGCCACCAGCCAGTCCGAGATATAACCCCGGTATTCTTTTCGTTTTTCCTCCGGCAGATGGCGAAATCCCCGGATCTCTTTCCGACAGGTTTCGGAACCGCATTTGCATTCCAGCCACCAGTCGGAGTCCTCAGACATATCATAATCCCAGCATAATTCCTCTCCCTCTTCCACGTCCCGCATCGTCACCAGGTCGAAAAGTCCACGCACCCCGCAGTTCGGCTCGCAGGAGTGATTCAACAGGTGAGCAATCCCGTTGGAGTGCCGCGCGCGATCGGTTCCGAAGCTGATCAGGTAATCCGGAACGCCCTCCGGATAGTCATCCACCGTCACGCCGTAATAAATTTGTCCGTCGAAGGTGGCAATCAATTCACCCTTCGGAATCGGAGCAGACGCGACGACGCCCTTGCCAAAAGGATGATCGACGACTTTTGCGTGAGGATGAGACATCAATCGAAAATCAGGAAGTGTAGACCGTCTGCAATTCTAACTGGTCCGGAAATCTTCGTCAATTTCGCAACCTATCGGAATTCCACTTTCGGCTGAAAATGAGAGCATTTGTTGGAATTTCCAAAAATACCGGACTCACAGAAAAACGATCCAACAGGGTAAGCTCATCGAACAGACCCTGTTGATTCGCTTCAGGGCAGACAGCGTGCCCGCTTTTACCAGCCGAGGATGTAGGCGAACATCAGCGGGGCGACGATCGTCGCGTCGGATTCGATCACGAAGCTCGGGGTATCGGCCCGCAGCTTGTCCCAGGTGATTTTTTCGTTGGGTATTGCACCGGAATAGGATCCGTAAC
>JABDJT010000173.1 GCA_013003335.1 Verrucomicrobiales bacterium
ATCGACGTTTGCGTTGAGGCCTTTTTTCTCGCGCATCAATTCGGCAATGCGCTCGGACATTTGGAGCCACTTCGTTTCGCCCAGTTCGTCAGTAAGTTTCTGGGCCATTTTCTGGAGATGGGGTGCACGGGGATCCAGCACCCGGTAAACGCGATGACCGATACCCATGATCTTCTTCTTATTGGCGAGGCAGTCCTCGACGTAGGCATCGACTTTGTCGACGCTTCCGATTTTCTGAAGCATGTGAATGACGCCCTCGTTGGCACCGCCGTGAAGGGGTCCTTTCAGCGTTCCAATCGCGGAGGTGATCGCGGAATAAATATCGGACAAAGTAGCGATGGTGACGCGGGCGCTGAAAGTTGAGGCATTCATGCCGTGATCGGCGTGCAGGATGTAGGCAACGTCGAGTGTTTTCGTCGCTTCAGGTCCCGGTTCTTCGCCGTTGGCGAGGTAGAGGAAATGGGCCGCTTCGCTCAGATCTTTTCGGATCGGCGGAAGGTCGAGTCCCTGCCGGGCGCGGTGGTAGTAACCGACAATCAGCGGAATTTTTGCGCAGATGGAAAGGGCGCGATCTTCGTTCAAGTCACGATTCTGGTGCTCACCGCGGGTGTCATAGAGGCCGAGCATCGAAACGGCAGTCCGGAGGACATCCATCGGGCCGGCGTCGTTGGGGGCGGATTTCAGGAAATCAATCACGCCGTCGGGCAATTCCCGTTGAGCACGAAGGGATTCGGTAATGGAATCGAGTTCGGCCTGATTCGGCAATTTCCCGCGGTGAAGGAGGTGAATGACTTCTTCAAAGGTGGTGTGCTCGACGAGGTCGTTGATGTTGTAACCGAGGTAGCGAAGGATTCCTTCCTGCCCCTGGACGTCGGACAATTTCGATTCGTTGGCGATGACTCCGGCGAGGCCTTTAGCGTATTCAGGTGCGTCCGACATGTTGGTTGTTTCGTGTTTCGATTTGAAAAGGGAAGATACGTTACGGGAGGGGACAACGATGCTAGCGAAGGGAGAAGGGGCCGTCAACCCATCGCCTTGACCATCGCACTTCCCATTTCGGCCGGCGTTTCCGCCACTTCAATTCCGGCTTCGCGGAGGGCGGCCTTTTTGGCGGAGGCCGTTCCTTTTCCGCCGGAAATGATAGCGCCGGCATGGCCCATCCGGCGACCGGGAGGAGCGGTGGCTCCGGCGATAAATGCAGCGATTGGCTTGTCGCAATTATCCGCAGCCCAGGCGGCAGCTTCTTCTTCGGCAGTGCCGCCGATTTCCCCGATCATGACAATCCCTTCTGTTTCCGGGTCGTCGTTGAACATCTTCAATACATCGAGGTGCGATGTACCATTGATGGGATCCCCTCCAATCCCGACGCAGGTCGACTGGCCCAAACCGAGGGCAGTAAGCTGCCAGACTGCTTCATAGGTTAGCGTTCCGGAGCGGGAAACGACACCGATTTTACCGCGCTTGTGAATGTAGCCGGGCGCAATCCCGATCCGGCAACCACCGTGGGAATCTTCGCCTGTTCCCGGCGTCACGATACCCGGGCAGTTTGGACCGATGAGCCGGGTTTTGGAGCCTTCCATGGCAGCCCGAACGCGCATCATGTCGATCACAGGAATCCCCTCGGTGATCGCCACGGCAAGATCGACTCCGGCATCGACTGCTTCCAAAATCGCGTCACCGGCGAACGGCGGCGGAACGAAAATGGCGGAAACGGTGGCGCCGGTCTCGGCAACGGCTTCGTCGACCGTGTCGTAAATCGGGACGGTATCGGCGAATTTCTGCCCGCCTTTTCCGGGAGTCACACCGGCAACGACCTGCGTTCCGTAATCGAGGCTGAGTTGGGCGTGACGTCCGCCAAATGAGCCGGTGATGCCCTGGATCAGGACCTTGGTGTCTTCGTCTACGAGGATAGCCATGGAAGTATTAGGTTTGAGGTATCAAGTTTTCAGTCAGTGAGGCTTATGCTGATGGATGGTGATGTCGTTTCCGTCCGGATCGGCGATGATGAAAAACCGGCATCCCGGAGATTCCATAACCTCGGATTTTACGTTCACGTTTTCTTCGGCCTGCAGAGTCTCGCGGGCTCCATCCAGATCATCGACTTCAAGGGCAGCGGTCGGACCACTTTGCCCGGAAGGCGGCCAAATGTTGGATATCGCGAGGGCACTCTGGCCGATGTCGTATTCGATCCAGCGCTTTCCGTCTTCTTCGAGGGCGTGATCCAGCGTGCATTTCAGACCGAGGACACGCTCATAAAAATCACGCGCCCGCTCCAATTCGGTGACGGGGTATCCGACAAAGGCGATGTCTGTGACCTTGATGCTCATGGCTGGAAAAAAATCAGGCGGCTTCAGAAAAATTGTTAATCGAAAGATCGGGACGATTCCACCAGTGCTCCGCTCCCCCTTCGACAACACGGCCTAGGGACGGGCGAAATTCCACCGCATTTGTCGGCGTTTCCTGGATGGTCATTTTTAAGCATCCGTAGTCGGGATTCTCTTTTGCCAAAAAAGCACCCAGTTTCGCAGCATAACAAGCAGCCCGAATTTCCGTGGTTGGATCGCCGGGGGTGACCAGGATTTTCGCCAGCATCTCCGGTTCGTTTTGTTGAAAATAACTGATTAGCGGATCGGAATCTCCCAGGTGAAAACTGTGATCGACGGACTTGTCGATCCACTCAAACCAGCGCCCTTTCACCTGCGAAAATTCGACCAGCATATTCGTCTTTCCGTCCAACCCGCGATTGGATTTTTCGACCACCTCTGCTTTCACGACCTCATCGTGGCCATGCGGAATGGAGCAATTTGGCGCAACGCCACTGATCAATCGATGCGCCATTGAATAACGGCGATCGAATTTCAGAACAAAGCTGTAGCAGTCGTCCTGCATCGAAAATTATGCCGCGATGGCTTTGACTGCCTTCTCCGCCGCATCCGCCAAATCATCTCCGCGGATCAAATCGACGTCCGAATTTGCGAGGGTTTCTTTTCCGGCCTCGACATTGTTGCCTTCGAGCCGCACGACGAGCGGGATGTTCAAATCCACTTCGCCGCAGGCGGCGACGATTCCTTTGGCGATCACGTCGCAGTCCATGATCCCGCCGAAAATATTCACGAGGATTGCCTTCACGTTTGGATCACTCAGGATAATTTTAAAAGCGTTTCGCACTTGTTCCTGCGTGGCTCCGCCGCCGACATCGAGAAAATTGGCCGGCTCGCCCCCGTAATGCTTGATGATATCCATGGTCGACATGGCCAATCCAGCGCCATTGACGAGACAGGCAATATTTCCGTCGAGGCCGATGTAGTTCAGATCGTATTTTGCCGCTTCCACCTCGCGCGGGTCTTCCTCGCTGGGATCATGCAGCGCTTCGATGTCGGGGTGACGAAAAAGAGCGTTGTCGTCGAAATTGAATTTCGCGTCGAGCGCGAGCACCTGGCCGTCGGGAGTGGTTACGAGCGGGTTGATTTCCACCATCGAACAATCGCATTCGATGAACAGTTTATAGAGCGAACGGAGCAGCTTGCCAAACTGCTTCGCCGTGTCGCCGGAAAACCCGAGTTTCGAAGCCAGTTTTCGGATTTCAAAAGGCTGAATGCCAATCAACGGGTGAATCAATTCGCGATGAATCAATTTGGGCGTCTTCTCCGCGACGTCCTCGATGTTCACGCCGCCCTCGGTGCTGGCCACGATGACCGGGCATCGGTTTTCGCGGTCCATCAAAATCGCGAGGTAGTACTCTTTTTCGATATCCACGGCGTCTGCCACCATCACTTTGTTGACGAGCTTTCCTTCGTCTCCGGTTTGGTGAGTCACCAGCGTTTCGCCGATCATTTTCCCGGCCACTTCCGCCGCTTCGTCAGTTGATTTCACCAGGTGAACTCCACCTTCAAAACCGTTCTTGAATGTCCCTTTTCCCCGGCCACCGGCGTGCACCTGCGCCTTCACCACCAGCAAATCACCTCCGATTTCTCCGGCGATCGATTTTGCTTCGTCTGCGCTGCTGGCGACCTGTCCTTTTGGGGTCGGCACACCGAATTTTTCGAACAATTCCTTGGCCTGGTATTCGTGGATATTCATTAGGGCGGCCAACTTACGATGGGGCCTTTTCCCGTCAAGGTGGAAAGCCTGACCGCGGCGTGGAAATCGTCAGATACGAACCAATAGGGTTGGTTTGGATTACGAACCCTGTTGGTTCGATTTTACAGGAGGGTTTCGATTTCCGGAAGAGCGGCACAAACCCGGTCGACGCTGGCGGGAAAATTCAGGGAAAATTCCCCGCTTAGGCCCTGTTCCAATCGAGCCGCCCGAATGGCTTCTTTCGTCGCGAAATACACGCTGAGACCGAGCTGAACATTGGCTTCGCCAATGCCTTTGGAATTGTGCAGGCCGGATTGATTTGGGTCGTGATTGAGTAGCTCGATGTCCCAGTCGAGTGGAACATCTCCCGGCCCCGGAATTTTGTAGCTGGAGACGTTGTTGGAAATGAGATGACCTTTTTTGTCGTAAATCATCTCCTCCGTCATGTAGTAGCCCACGCCGTAGAGAAATCCGCCTTCGGCCTGTCCGATGTCGAGGAGCGGATTGAGGCTTTTCCCGCAATCCTGCACGATGTTGCTTTTGACGATGCGGTAGTGGCCGGAAAGGACATCGATTTCGACCACCGAGGTGGCGGCTCCCCAAACGAAAAAATAGGAGATGTCGCCCTGCTGTTTTTCGTAGTCGTAGGCGAGGCGGGGAGCATTGTGCACTCCGGTTTCTGTGAGCGATTTTCCATCGAGGTAGGCCGCGTGAACCTTTTCCTCATAGCTTCCTTCGTAGCCGCTCAGAGTTTCCTTGAGCTTGTTACAGGCCAGCAAAATCGCTTCCCCGCAGAGATCGGTTGAAACCATGCTGGTGGGTGGCGTATTGGGGATGAATCCGCTTTGGGTGTCGGTGATTTCCACGCTCTCGAGCGGGATTCCGAGAGTGTCGGCAGCGACCTGGGCCATGCGGGTGTTGATTCCCTGTCCCATTTCGGTCCCGCTGTGATTGACGCTGGCTGTGCCGTCTCGCTGGATGTGGATGAGAGCCAACCCACGGTTGATGTCATCGGTCTTGATGAATCCCATGTTGCCTTTTGACCCGACGATCGCGATGCCGCGCTTGGTATACGTGTGATCGCGGTTGTATTGATCGACCTCGGCCTTGAGTTTTTCGTAGTCGGATTTTTCCGAAACCCGGTCCCAGCAGCTTGCCATGACATTGTCCCGGATCTCGGTTCGGGTGATGGTGTGGTGACCTTTTTGATAAAGATTCCTGCGCCTCAAATTGTTGGCATCCATTTCCAAAACGCTTGCTCCGTGATCGAGGACCGTTTCCACCACAGCGGAAGCCTGTGGTTTTCCAAATCCCCGCGTCGAAGTGTTGGAGCCGAGGTTGGTTTTCAAACACAGACCATGCACCCGAATGTTCTCAATGTGATAGCAACTATCCATGAGCAAGGTAGCGATTTCCGTGATGTCGGCACTGTAATCGTTTGAAAAGCCGCCGCTCAGGTGAAAATCGACATCGAGGGCATTGATTTTCCCGTCCGCCAGGAATCCGGCCCGGTATTTTGCCTGGGAAAATCCCCGGCCGGGGCAAAAGGCCATGTCTTCCTTCCGATCGAGCGTGAGTTTCACCGGCGAACCTGACAGGTGCGCGCCGAGAGAGGCAATCGCGGCAATCGGACCAGCGCGAAATTGTTTTCCGCCGAATCCGCCACCGATTCGCCCGACCCGGACATCCACGTGATTCTGTTTCAGGTTCAACAGGGCGGTAACGTGATCCACCACGTTCGTAGGGCTCTGAGTCGAACTGTAAATCAGCAATCCTTCGTCCTTCGGGATCGCGAGCGCGGATTGGGGTTCCAGATAAAAATGGTATTGGCCGCAAAGGCTCACTTCGCCTTCGACCACTTTTTCACTATCGGAAAATCCCTTTTCCAGATCGCCCTGCCTCAGCAAATAGCCGTCGGGATTTCCATGATAGGACTCCGCTTTCAGGGCGTCCTGAATCGTAATCAGGGGAGTTTCCTCTTCCACCTCGACCTTCACGAATTGTTTGGCTTCCCTGGCGGCGGCGAGAGATTTGGCTACGAGAATGGCAACGGGTTGACCAGCGTAGTGAACCCGATCGCTGGCGAGGACCTCTTCATCTTCGACCCGGAATCCGAAAAGGTTCTTACCGGGGATGTCATCCGCCGTGTAAACTCCGATCACGTCCGGATTCTCGAGGGCTTCGGAAGGGTCGATGGAAAGAAGCCGGCCTCGCGCGCTGGGGGAGGGAATGACAGTTCCGTAGAGACAATTCGGCACTTCGTGGTCCACACTGTATCGGGCAGCGCCGGTGGTCTGGAGTTTTGAATTCTGATGGGGAATCGCTTTCCCCAGAATGCCGTCGTTCCGCTCGGTGAAGTGATCCTGTGCGCGGTGGGCGACTTCCGGATACCGGGAAACAAGATCCTCCTCATGAGGGATGGATTCATTGAGAAACCGCTTCCGAATGGCTGTCTGGAAGCGTTTCAAAATCGCCACTGAAATCCTCACCTGGTAAGCGTGGACCCGCCCGGGGAGAGGATTGTCGATTCCAGCTTCGACTTCCGATTTCAGCACGGTCACAGCTTTCCGCAGGGCCTCGTCGTCGAATGGGCTGTCTTCCAAAAACTTTTCCGTTTCAACCGCTCTAAAACCGGAGGGACCGATACCGGAGAGGCCGATGACGAAGTCGTGAAACGTCTCTTCAGCGGGATCAAACCGTGCCGAAACAGCTCCGCTGACATAGGTGATGGAGTCCGTTCGGTGGCGGGCATATTTGTAGCTCTCGATGTGAGTTTGGCCATCTTCCTTCGGCACGGTGACGGAAACGAGCAGGGCGTCTTGCGGAGGGGAGAAATCGGGGCCGGTAATCGCCAGATCTTCTTCCCCCTTGGCAGTTCGGAAATTCAGCACAGCCCTGGTGGCGATCCACACAGGGATGAGATCCCCGTAGGGGTTGAAGCTGATGAGACCTCCGCCGAGGGTTGCATGGTTGCGAACCTGCGTGTTGGCGAAATAGCGACATTGCGTGGACAAAGCCCGGAGCCCGGAATCGGAGCCGTCTCGGAATGCCTGATAAAGATCCTCAATGGTGACGCTCGCTCCGATCACGGTGGAATCACCAGAATCGGCAATTTCTTTCAATTCAGGAACGCCTGCGAGCAGTGTTTTTTCCGCAGGACGTTCAAAAGCATACTTTTCGAGATAACCGATATCGGTATTGCCGGAAATGTATTGAGTCCCCGGCCGCAACGCCTCATCGCCGTGTGAGGGTAAATGCCAGCTGGTTTTGCGACCGTGGATTTCGAGGCCGGGTGCCGGTTTCTTGTAATCTTCGGGAAAAATATCATCGAGCCGTTTGGTCTGCCGGTAATCCTCCCGCCAGTCTTCCGTGCGCGGCTCGTCTTCCAGGGGATCGGCGCAAAAAACGGCAGCCGCGTCGAGAATCGGACGATAACCGGTGCATCGGCAGAGATTGCCGTCGAACAGGCGCTCCAGATCCTTTTTCGAAAGCTTCTCGTCAGAATTGAGCCGGGCTTCCAGCGTCATGATGAATCCCGGGGTGCAAAAACCGCACTGCGTCGCACCAAGTTCAGTAAATGCATCACAGATGGGGTGGGTCTCTTTTTCCGACAGTTGGGTAAGTCCTTCGATTGTCGTGATATTCTTCCAGTGAACCGATGCCAGCGGAACCAAACAGCTGACCGTGGACCGGTGAATCGGAATCCCTTTGGCTTCATCCCAATGGCTGAGAATCACCGTGCAGGCGCCGCAACCTCCTTCCGAGCAGACCTCCTTGGTCCCGGCCCAACCGGATTGGCGCAGAAACTGAAGTAGATTGAATTCGAGTTCTGCCGCGCCCTCATCGACAACCACGCGTTTTCCGTTGAGATGAAATTCCAGATTTGCCATTAAGTGCCTATACCTCGCCGATTGAGCCGATTCATCCCTCCGTATCTTGCAAAATCGTAAGATTTTTTTGTGGTGGGTGAATAAAACGAGTCAACAGGGTTGGTTCAATGATGCAACCCTGTTGGATCGAAAATCGCGTCATTGCCATCTGGAACGATTTTCGGGAAAGTTCGGAATGAAACCGGCATTCGGATTATTCCTGCTACTCCTCGCAACCCAGGCCCAGGCCCAGGCCCAGGCCGCCGACTGGCCGATGTGGCGGCATGATCCGGGCCGGACGGCGACCACTTCGCAAAAACTAACGGCCGCGCCGGAAAATTTGAAATTGAAATGGGTGCATCACCTTTTCCCGCCGAAACCGGCCTGGAATGACACCCGTTTGCAATTCGACAAGGGATTCGAGCCGATTCAGTTGGGGAAACGGTTGATTGTCGGGTCGTCATGGGATGATTCGGTGACGGCATTCGACACGGATTCCGGCGAGCAGATTTGGAAATTCTTCGCGGACGGACCCGTTCGATTCGCGCCGGTCGGCGGACAGGGGCGCATCCTGTTCGGTTCTGATGACGGGTATTTTTACTGCGTGAAAGCGTCGGACGGATCGCTTGTCTGGAAACGAAAAGCAGTGCCGAACGATCGAAAAGTGATCGGCAATGGTCGCCTGATTTCCGTGTGGCCGGTTCGGGGCGGGCCGGTTCTGAAGGATGAGCGCGTCTATTTCGCGGCGGGAGTTTGGCCGCTGGAAGGCGTCTTTGTGTTTTGTCTCGACGTAAAAACCGGCGAGGAAATCTGGCGGAACGATGCCTGCAGTTACAAATACGGAATTGCTCCTCACAATGCCGAAGCCTTCGGCGGGCTGGCACCCCAGGGCTACCTTTTGATCGACGGCGAAGATCTGGTTGTCCCGAGCAGCAACGCTTATCCGGCCCGGTTGGATCTGGCGACGGGGAAACTGAAAGAGTTCGATCTACCGGCACCCGGTCGGCTCACCGGTGGCTGGTTTGCCTCGACGCCTTCGGCGAAGGAGGAACAAAAATTGAAACGGCGCGGTCTGCTTTTTGACAAGGAAGTGAACGTCAAACGGCACGAAGACAAACCGCGCGCGGAAGGGCAGGAAGGCGTTCGCAGCACGATCCGGACGGCGGATCACGAGCTGAAATTCGCGGACCCGGGGCTGCCGGGCATCGAGGGGAAAGTTCATTCGATCATCGCGGGAGACGGCAAGGTTTTTGCGACGACGGAGGAGGGCGCGATTTATTGTTTTGCGGCGGAAGGCGAAGGGAAAGAGCTGACTTCAAGATGGGCGATGGACAAGGTCATGGAATCCGGGGCCGCTGAAATTGTTCGCGGGTCGGGGAAGAAACACGGGTTCGGGGTGATTCTTGGATTGAAAGATGTGAGCGTCGATTTTTGCAAATCGCTCCTCACGCAAACGGAAATGAATTTTGTGATCGTGGGAAGTGACGCCGCGAAAATCAACGAGATGCGGACCGGGCTTTCGCAATCTGTCGCAGCTGAACGCATTAATTTTCAAGTGGCAGATCCCGCGAATTTCGAGATGCCGAAATATTTCGCCGATTTGGTGGTGATCTCCGATCCCGGCATCAATCCCGATTCTGTATTCGAATCGGCCCGGCCTTTCGGCGGAACGGTTTTTGCGAATGGAAAAGTGACGGTGCGAAACGGAGCGATCCCCGGCACAACGAACTACACCGGCGGCTGGGTCGAGAGCGCGGACGAGCTGGTTCGTTCGCCGGTCGGCCTGCAATGGTATGGCGATGCGACGCAGCATTTCAAACGGTCACCGCAGCCGAAATTTGTCGATGGCGTCATGATTTCGCAAAACAAAGACTGGCTCGATGCCTCGACGCGGAAGAACGGGCTCGATTACCGGCTGCTTGAACCGATGTTCACGGATGTCTACACGGGCCGGACGTTCTCGGCGGAAGAGGTGCCGGTTTTACGGCAAAGTTTTGCCGACCCGGATTTGAAAACGGTTCAGCCGAGCCAGTATCGTCCGCCGAAGCAAAAGAACGACTGGAAGCCCGACGCGCCGAAAGCAGGCACCCGGAAAAATCCGCTGACGGGCGAGAAAGAGCCGCGCGTTTTTCCGAAAAGCTACGGCTGCGATGGTGGCTTCGATTACGGGAAAATCTATTCGATGCGATCCGGCACGGCGGCGTTTTACGACAAGATGAATGAGTCCGGCACGATCAATATCGCCGGTCCGCGGAGCGGCTGCACGAACAGTGTGATCCCCGCGAACGGCCTGCTGAACTTGCCGTATTTTTACGAAGGCTGCACCTGCAGCTACCCGCTCCCGAGCGCGCTGGCGCTGATTTCGATGCCGGAGAAGTTTGAGCAATGGACGTCGTGGGGCGACATGCCGGCCGAAAAACTGGCCGGAAAAATTCAGCGCCTCGGCATCAATTTCGGCGCGCCCGGAGATCGCAAAACCCGCGACGGCACACTCTGGCTGGACATCCCGAATGTCGGCGGCCCGTCCCCGCAAATCGAGGTCGCCACCGTCCCGGAGAAGCCGGAATTTTTCTATCAGCACTCGCTTTTTCTACCACAGAGAATGAGCAGCGAGCCCCGCGAAAAAACGTGGCCGTGGGTGGTGGCGTCGGGCGCACGGGGACTGAATTCGATAACGATTGGTGGCTTAAAAACAGGAGATTACAAAGTGCGGTTGGTTTTTCCCGATGAGCAGGTGGAAGACCGCGAGCTGACTGCGGGGAGCGCCGGAAAAATCCAAATCGATTTTGCTGAGCCGACGGACGTAAGCGGGATCGAGTTGGTCCAGGTCGGGCTCGTCAAATGAGCTCCGTGATTGGCCGCCGTTCTTCCAGCAGGTAGCGCGGGCGACCGGTGAAATCGTCGAAGGTGATCGATGGATCGATTCCCAAGTGTCGATACATCATGCCCAGCACATTCTGCGGTCGATACGGGGCTTCGATCACGTTGGCTCCCTTCCGGTCGGTAGCACCGATCACCTGACCCATCTTGTAGTCGCCGCCGGCGAACAGGACACTGTTGACCCTTGGCCAGTGATCGCGTCCTCCCGTTGCGTTAAATTTCGGTGTTCTTCCGAATTCACCCATTGCGACCACGAGCACTTTTTGGGTCAGGCCACGTTCGCCGAGATCGGTGATCAAAGCCGTCAACGCCTGATCGTAAGCGGCTGCGCGAGGCGTGATCCGTTTGACCAGGTCTTTGTGATCGTCCCAGCCGGGCAGCCAGACTTTGATATACGGCACCTGAGCTTCAGCTAAACGCCGGGCCAGCAGCATTCGCTGACCAAATGTGGTGCGTCCGTAACGGTTTCGCATCGCATCCGGCTCAGCAGACAGATCGAAAGCTTCCCGTGCCTTCGGCCCGGTAATGAGTTCAAATGCTTTCCGGGTGAATCCGTCGATCGCATCGGCGGCTGAATCGCGCTCGATGGCACGTTGCGCATGATCCAGGCTCTTCAGAAGAGCTTTCCGGTCCTGCAATCGTTCCACATCCAGGTCGCGAGCGAGGACCAGATTTTTCACGGCGAAATCCGGTTCGTTCGGATCGTCATTCACCGAAAAGTGCCGGTGCTGACCGCCCAGCCAGTGGGGGCCGCCATATGCCTTCCGGTCCGGCATGGAGACATATGCGGGAATCCCGTCGGGGCTGGAACCTCGAATCGCAGAAACGACCGAACCAACGCTGGGCATTTCGCCTTTCAAAGAATTCTGCGGATTGCGCAAATCGTAGCCGGTCTCTACGATATGCTCGGCGATGTGGCTGGCCTGTTCGTGATGAATCGATCGGATGATCGTCATCTGATCCATCATTGCGGCCTGTTTCGGCAGAAGCTCACAGATTTGGACGCCCGGGATTTTTGTCGAAATCGGGCTGAATGGTCCCCGGTATTCCGGGGGCGCATCCGGTTTCGGATCGTAAGTTTCGTGCTGCGACGGCCCGCCGCCCAAATTGACGAGAATGACGGTTGTGTCCGACCGGCTGGAGTCGAATCCAGGCGAATTCGCCCGCAATTGGAAAATCGAAGGGAGCGAGAGTGCGCTGCAAACGCCGGCTCCGGTGGAAAGAGCGGTTCTTCGCGAAACGACGGTAGGTTTCATGCTCAACTGAACATAGCAAATTCGCCGGCTGATCGAATTGGCGTATTCAGGGATTTCGAATGAACAGGGTTGGTTCGACGAGCAGACCCTGTTCATTCGGTTAACGGGAATTCTTTCGTGACCCTTCCCGAATCTCGAAAAGAAACCCTTCGCGCTGCATGCGGCGGTAGGCCCTTTCGTTGAAACTGTAGAGGCGGGCTGCGCGATGGGAAACGTCGTGTTCAATCTCCCCCAAATCCTGCAGGATTCCCATGCTCGACAACTTTTTCCGGAAATTCCGCTTGTCGAGTTTCTGTTCAAGAATGGTCTCGTAGAGTCTTTGGAGTTGGGTCAGGGAGAATTTTGTCGGAAGCAATTCAAAGGCGATGGGCTGATACCGGATTTTTCCCTGCAAACGCTCGAGAGCTTTGGCGAGAATTTGATCATGATCGAATGCCAAAAAATCCGGGATATCGGAGATTGAAAACCAGGCAGCGTTTCGGACCTCGGTGTCGGGGGTCAGGGTATTCTCGTTGATACTGATGAGGGCATAATAGGCGACGCTGACAACGTGTTCCCCGGGACCGCGGCGGGGGTTTCCGAATGTATAAAGCTGTTCCAGGAAAAGGTCTTTGACCCCTGTTTCGCCGAAGAGCACTTGTATAGCGGTATCGTCAACAGATTCTCCCGGTATCACGAAGCCGCCGGGGATGGCCCATTTTCCCTCAAATGGTGGGGCGACGCGTTCAATGAGGAAAACCTTGAGATCAGAATCCTGAACATCGTAGCCGAACAGAACACAATTGACGGCCAGAGGGTGTTCTGAGGTGTATTCCACACACCTGTTTTGGTGTCAAAGTGACACGGTGTAAAGTAAAAACAGGAAACCGCAGCGAGGATTGCCTCCGGTTGGGCTTTTTACCGGATAGCGGACAGTTGGGGGTTCTGCGCGACCGCGCCGGAACGGGATGTTCAGTCTTCGAGGAGCGGAAGAACCTTTGCGACCCGTTCCTTGAGTTCTTTGCCCGGCTTGAATTTCACGACGGCGCGTGCCGGGATCGGTACTGCGGCATCCGGCTTGTTGGGATTCCGGCCGATCTTTGGTTTGGTTTTTACCACTTGGAACGCGCCGAAGTTTCTGAGGACTACGTCATTATTCTGGGCAAGATCGGAAGTGACGTGCTCAATGAATTGCTGAATGACGTCGAAAACTTCCTGCTGAGTCTTCCCCGTTTCATTGCTGATACGGACGACGAGATCGCGTTTAGTGATGGTTGCCATAAGGTGTAACGGTTCTTAGGTTTGTTGAGAGTTTTGTTAGAGTGACTAACGATCTTCTTTGGGAGGAATTCTGCAACTGGTTCTTTAAAATTTTTGCGGGATTCAGGAATTTTCATCGAGAATTTCATCAGCTGTACGGAAATGAACCTTGGCGATCTCGTTCAGGATTCCGGCTCCCTGGTTTTCAACGATCAACTTGCCGGTTTCTTTGACTTTTGCTGACGCACCTTTCGGAATTTCGACTTCGAGATGCTCCCCGGTATCATCAATCCAGTCGATGAAAGCCTCCCGGGCGAGGATTGAAGCTGCGGCTACAGCGACATCGGATTCAGCTTTTGTGCGTTGTTGGACTTCAATTGATTTCCCTTTTTTTTGCAGTGCCCGGATCAATTCGGAGGGATTGGCAAACTGGTCGCTGAGGGCGCGCGGGCATTCGGGGCGCTTGGCGAGGACGTTCTCAATTACGGTCGCGTGCCCCCAGGCGAGCATCCGGTTCAGGTTTCCAAATTGATCGTAGAGTTCGTTGTAGCGGCCCGGATTGATTTGGACGATCTCCCAGGCGATTCCCGGAACCGAGCGGATGAGATCGGATAGATTGCGAATCCGGGCATCGGAAGTGATGCGCTTACTATCCATAATTCCCTGGTCAAGGAGGTGACGCGAGATTTCAGCATCGACGTAGGCACCGGCGATCACGAGGGGACCGAAAAAATCCCCTTTCCCGCTCTCATCGACGCCGATGTGCGGTTCGAACATTTCCGGCTGATGGATTTCCTCATAACCGAGTTTGGCTTCCCCGAGAATTTCCGGCTCGAGGGTGAATTGCACGAAATCGGCGGTTTCTTTTCCCTGGACGAGGACTTTCGGCCCCTTTTCGTAGACCGTCACATTCAATTTACCCTTTTTGCCTGAATATATGGCATACGGCTTTTCAACGAATTCAAACCCGCGATCATCAAGCAGAGTGCGCAGTTTTTCGACCTGGGATTCGGTTAAGGGCTCGGTGTAGGTGTTGATGGATTTTGACATCTTGGAGGAGCAGGAACAGGATAGGCCAACAAAATGGCCGGGCAACAAACGACGGAATCAGATTGGTCCCAAGAGGAAATCGAAGCTTTTCAGTCGGCCATCACGGGATGGTTTCAAAGCGAGGGGAAAGATCTTCCCTGGCGCCGGACGACGGATCCCTACCGAATTCTCGTGTCGGAGTTGATGCTCCAACAAACTAGGGTGGAAACGGTTTTGAAGCGTGGGTTTTATGATCGCTGGCTGGAAACATTTCCTGATGCTCAGTCTTTGGCCACAGCACCGGAAGAAGCGGTTTTGAAAGCGTGGGAAGGACTGGGCTATTATAACCGGGCCCGGAACCTGCAAAAAGCGGCCCGCGTGATTGTGGAAGATCGGAATGGCGAATTTCCTGATTCGCTGGAGGGAATGCTGGAATTGCCCGGGGTCGGGAGATACACCGCGGGTGCCGTGCTGAGTTTTGCATTCGGGAAAAGAGCTCCGCTTGTCGATGGCAATGTGGCGCGACTGTTCTCGCGGATTTTTCTCATGCAGGCACCGATCGACAGCACGGCCGGGAAAAAGCGGCTCTGGGATCTTGCCGAACAAATGACTCCCGATCGTTTGGTGCGGGAGTATAACTCCGGGCTGATGGAAATCGGGCAGCGATTTTGCAGGCCGGGCAGCAATCCGGATTGTTCAAATTGTCCGATCGCAGTGCACTGTCGAGGCCATGAAGTCGGTGTGGACCTTGGAGCGCTCCCCAAAAAGCAGGGCAAAATCGTGATCGAAAACAAAACCGAGGACGTAGGTTTTTTCTTTCAGGACGACCGGATATTTCTGTCTCAAGAGCAGGGAAGCCGGCGCAAAGGGATGTGGCGGCTGCCATCGATTGTTCCCCGGCCGGGCAGAAAAGAGCTCTTCACTGTACACTACACAATCACAAAATACCGGGTAGAGATGAGAGTGTATAAGGGGGTGAATGAGAATTTACCGGAGAGGATTCAGGAAAATGGAGGATGGTTTGAAGCCCCGGAGGAAACGGATTCATTGGCGATTCCTTCGCCGGACCGGAGAGCGCTGAAAATCCTCATTGACGGGTTTATTTCAGGAAAAGGAAGAAAGTAGGACCGATTAATTATGAAAATTCAAATTCTGCTCCTGTTTTTCCTGAAACCGGTGCTTGCTAAAAGACGATAAACTTTTTAAAAAGGAGATTCCCGAACGAGAATTTGGGTTGTAATGGCGTGTAGTTTTGCCTATTCTGCGCGCCGAATTCTAATTATTCGCGAAACACAAAACACCAAATCCCGGAAGCCATGTGGAAAGTATTGCTAGTGATCTCAACCGTCTCTCTAATTGGGGCGGGGTTCCTCAGCTACCAGAATAAAGAGAAGGCCGAGGAAATTCGGACGGATCGAAAGGACAAGCAGCGGCAATTGGCCGGGCTGAAGGATGATTTAAAAACTGCGCAGGATAATCTGGCGGCGACGAAAGCGAATATTCAAAAGCTCAATACTGAGCGTGAAGAACTCGCGACCCGACTGACTCAGAAAAATGCGGAGATTGCCGAAGCGCAGGCGACGCTGACACGCAAGCAGGGTGAATTGACCGCCGCAACGACAAGGCTTGAAATGGCCAAGGAAGTGATTCGCGAGTTTCCGGATATCGAAGCTCTTAAAATGGAGATGGCTCAACTGCGAACACAGATCCAGGAGTTGAATATTGAAATCACGGGGCTGCAGAACAATATCGCAACCGCCGAGGTACAGCGGGATAACTTGAAAAAGGTCGCTGATGACCTCGATAAGCTGGCAGATGACCAGAAAAAGGGAATCATCACGGTTCCTTTCGCCAGCACGGTGAAGCGGGCCTACAACAATTGGGGATTCGTGATCGTTGACGGTGGAAATGAACAGGGCGTCGTGGAACGCGCTCAATTGGACGTAATCCGGCGCGGACAGCAGATCTGCAAGCTGATCATCACCGGGGTGGAGCCAACTGAATCAGTGGCAGAAGTCATTCCCGGTTCCATGTCACCCGGGCAGACAATTCAGCAGGGAGATTTGGTGAAGAAGTCAGAGAAACGCACCGGAACAAACCCGGGCGAAGAGCCAAAAATAATGATTCCGGGTGGAGGGGGTGCTCCGGCAGCTTCTCCGGCTGAAGGTGGCGCCGCAGATCCATTCGGTGCTCCGGCTGGTGGTGCAGCTCCGGCTCCTCCTGCAGCAGATCCGTTTGGTGCCCCGGCCGCTCCTCCTGCAGGCGGCGGTGGTGGAATGGCACCTCCGGCAGACGGCGGTGGCGCAGCAGAACCTGATCCC
>JABDJT010000193.1 GCA_013003335.1 Verrucomicrobiales bacterium
CCCATGGACAGGCCGGCGATGGCGCGGTTTTCGCGGCCCGGTTTCACGCGGTAGAATTTTTCCACCATGGGCAGCGCGGCCTTCATCAAGTCCCGGCGCAACTCGTCGGTGTTTTCGGGGGAACGGCCGTTGCCATAGCTTTCCGGAATCGGGTGGCCGTCGAGCATGACGACGATCATCGGCACGGCTTTTTCGGCGGCGATGAGGTTGTCGAGGATCCAGTGAGCCTTGCCGTATTCCGTCCAGGTCGAGCCGGCATCGCTGTGCCCGTGCTGGAGAACGAGAACGGGATAGTGCTCGTCGTCGTTCGACTCGTATCCCGGCGGGGTGTAGACCCGCATTTCGCGATAGCGCAGGATCGGTTTGGAGTAATAGCCATGAACGTGAACCGTGCCGTGCGGGATCTCCGGGTCAAAGTCGAAGATGTTTCCGCCGGGAATGTGCAACACACTGGTTCGGGGCGAACGCATCGGTTTCAGCGCCGGGTTGCCGGGGTCGACCTGTTTCACCCCATCGATGTCGAAGCTGTATCCGTAAATCCCGGGCTCGACTTTTTCGAGTGTGCCGGACCAGATCCCGGTTTTGCCGTCCTTTTCCAGGGTCAGACGCCCGTTCACCATCTCTCCTGTCACACTGACTTTCTCCGCGCCGAGTGCTTTGACGCGAAAAGTGACGTCGCCGTTTTCATGGATTGTCGGTGAGACGACCGGAGCGGGACGTTTTTTGCGGGGTTTGGGCTTATCTTTCTCCTGCGCAGAAAAATCGGGGGCTACGACTAAGAAAAGGGGGAGAGCCAGCAGGCGAAACAGGGATCGATTCATGGTGGAAGAATCCCGCGATTGGCGCATTCCGGCAAGGGCACAATCGGGGATGCAGCTTGCCGCTTCGTTTGCCCATCCCTACAATCACCACCCATGAAACTGCTCCATTTCTCCAGGCTTGCGGCTGTTCTTCTCTCCGTTTCGGCCTTCGGCCAGAATCCAAAAGCTCCCGTCCCGGATCACAGGGACGTAGCCTACGACGACAAACATCCGGCGCAGAAGCTCGACGTTTATCTCGCCGAATCCGACCAGCCGGCACCGGTCATCATTTACATTCACGGCGGCGGCTGGCGGGCCGGATCGAAAAACAAGCTGCCGGCGCTTTGCCGGCAGATTATCGCCGATGGATGGGCTTCGGTCGTCTCGGTCGAGTATCGTTTTACGGATGTGAAAACCCATCCCGCCCAGGTGAACGATTGCGTGCGTGCGATCCAGTTTGTCCGCACGAAAGCAAAGGAATGGAATCTCGATCCCGGAAAAATCGGCGTCACGGGCGGTTCCGCCGGGGCACACCTTTCGCTCTGGATCGCCGTTCACGACGATCTCGCGGAGCCGGAATCCGGTGATCCCGTCGAGCAGCAATCCTCCCGCGTCAGCTGCGCGATCGGATACGCCGGGCCGACGGACTGGAGCCTCCTGGCTCAGATCGAGCATCAGCATCCCGCTTACCGTCAACTTCTCGGGTACGAGCCCGGCACACCCGCGGAGGAAATGGACGCGGCAAAAAAAGCGCACGTCTCTCCCATCTCATTTGCGTCGAAAGACGACCCCCCGATTTTGATCGTCCACGGCGACGCCGATGTGGTGGTGCCGGTGAAACACGCTACGGATTTGCACGCAAAAATGAAAAAGGCAGGCGGGAAATCCGACCTGTACATCGTAAAAGGGGGAAACCATGGGGTAGCCGGGGCGGGCGGCCCGAAACTGCTGGAGAAATCGATCGGATTCATGAAAAAGCACCTGCTTGCCGGAACGGAGTCCGAACCGGCGGCAGACTGACGGACCGCACGGAAGCCCATTGGCTCCCTGACCACTCGCGGCAGGGTCCGAAATCCGTCCTGTCACTTTTCAATGACTCCTGACAAGGTACAAAGAGATGAAAGCAAACACCACTTCACGACACACCCGACCGGCCCTTGCGATTTTCGCTGTGATGGCCGGTTTTTCTGTTTTCACGACCGGTTGCAAAACAACCAATACCGCTTCAACAGACGAGGACGAATTTATCGCCGATCCCCACCGGGCCGCGACAGAACGCCATAATCGGCTCGTTCACGGAAATTCCGGGTTCAGACGATCCGGAGGCTCGAATCTGTTCCGCGGCTTTGGCAATGATCCGGTGAACACCACATCGACCGGCCTCAGCGGATTCAGCGGCGCCAGCAACTTTGGCGGCGGCACCACAGGAGGAACCGGTGGCGGCGGCGGATTCGGCGGCGGCGGTGGTGGTGGGTTTGGCGGCGGCGGCGGCTTTCCCGGCGGTGGTGGTGGAACCGGTGGTGGTGGAACCGGTGGAGGTGGAACTGGTGGTGGGGGTGGAACCGACGGTGGAACGGGTGGAGGCGGAGGCACCGGTGGAAGCGCCGGAATTAACATTCCCGGAGTCGGAAGCGTTGGCGGCGGCATCAATATCCCCGGGCTGAATCTCCCGTAACGCGCCGGTTGATCCGGTCATCCTGAAATGCGACGCTCGTTCATGAAGCGGGACGGGATCTGTCGAAATCTCCTGGCGGCGTTCGCCGCGCTGGCATGCTTCCATCTCGCCGCGCAGGAAAAGAGCCGGGACGTTCGTTGGGAAGCATCTTTCAAAGAAACCTATTCCTGCAAAGCGACCGGTCGTGACGTCGCTTTCGCGGTGCGGACACCTCCGAAAATCGAGGGTCGTGAGAAATATCCGCTGGTCGTCGTTTTGAAAGGCGGACCGCGCGTGAACCCGTCAGCCGACCTCCCGTTTTTCGAAATCAAACCGGCCGGCGGCGGCATTTGGGGCTACCGCTCGATGTCCGCCGTCGACGCGATGCAGGCCATCGCGTTCATGAAGCGGAATTACCCGATCGACCCGGATCGCATCTCCCTGGCCGGGTCTTCCGCCGGCGGCAGTGGTGCCATGCATTTGGCTTCACTGCACCCGCACGAATTCTCCTGCGTCGTCCCCCTAGTCGCGGCCGGGAACGATTATCCCCTCACTTCTTTCCAAAATCTGCCGGTTGCCTTTCACCACGGCGACCGCGACTGGACCTCCGCCATCTGCGACGCTCGAGTGCAGTTTCAAAAAATGAAAGCCGCCGGGTGCCCGGTGATTTTGCAAGAATATCCCGGGGCCGGGCATTCCATTCCCCGGCCCCACGAACCAATCACGAAATGGATGCTGGAGCAGGAGCGGCACCCCGTTCAGCCCGATCCAAAGCCGATCGATTTCCTCGAAGGCGCGGCGTGGAATTTATACCGGGGCGACCCGATGATCGTGGTCTATGGAACCGGCGGCGGACATCCGGAGCGTCTCAAGCATCTCCGGGCGGCGGCGGAAAAACTGGCCCGCTGCGGCGGCCCGCATTCAGGATTCATGAATCACACCCGCTTTCCGGTGGTCGCAGATTCAGACCTGACGCCCGAACAGGAAGCGACGGCGAACCTGCTGCTCGTCGGTGCCGAGGAGGAAAATTCCGTCGCGAAACGGATGCTCTCCAAATGGCCGGTTGGTTTTGAAATCGGCCATCTCACCGCAGGCGACCGGCAACGGCTGCCGATGCGGGACCAGGTTCTCAGCCTCGGACTGACTCACCCGGAACACCCCGACCGCTTCGTGTACCTCGTCGCACCCCATCTCGAAGACCTGTCTGGATTCGCCGC
>JABDJT010000018.1 GCA_013003335.1 Verrucomicrobiales bacterium
CCCCACAGGATCAGGGTGTCCTCGAAAAGCCCGCGCTGTTTCAAATCGGCCATCAATCCGGCGATCGGCAGATCGGTGTTTCCGGCGCGTTCTTCGTGGCCCTTTTTGTAATTGCTGTGCTGATCCCAGAATTCGTCGCAGATTTCGATGTAGCGAACGCCGGCCTCGGCGAACTTCCGCGCCATCAGGCATTGGCGACCGAAGTTGTCCGAGATTTTTCCGTCGCCGATCCCGTATAAATCGAGCGTGGACTGGTTTTCGCCGGACAGGTCCATCAAATCCGGCAACGCACTCTGCATCCGGAAGCCAAGTTCGTAGCTCTCGATGACGCCTTCAATTTGGCTGTCCGCCGGGTCTTTCTTGGCAAACTCGCGGTTGAAACCCTGGATCAAATTCAACTGCTCGCGCTGTTCGCGCCGGTTCAGGCGCGGGTTTTTCAGGTTGCCGATTTGGGCCTCTTTCACGGGCGTTTTGATGTCGCCGATTGCCGTGCCCTGGTAGACCGCGGGGAGAAACGCGGTGCCGTAATTCTTTGCACCACCGTTGATCAGCGGCGGACTCATCGTGATGAAACCGGGGACGTTTTCGTTCTCCGTGCCGAGGCCGTAAACGATCCAGGCCCCCATTGACGGGCGGGAAAACTGGAAGCTACCGGTGTGCGTCTGCAGCATCGCCGGCGTGTGATTGGAACTGTCGGTGTGCATTCCGCTCAGCACGCAAATGTCGTCCGCATGATTCGCGATATTCGGCAGCAAATCGCTGACCCACAGCCCGCTTTGCCCGCGCTGTTTCCAATCCCAGTTCTGGCCGACCAGCTTCCGGTTTTTGTTTTTCGAATCCTTGCCGGCGTCGGCATAAAGCTTCGGTTTGCGGTCGAACGTCTCCATCGCCGAGGGTCCGCCACGCATGTAGACGAAAATGATTCGCTTTGCCTTCGCGGGAAAATGACCGCCCCGGGACACGAGCGAATTTTCTGCGAGAGCGGCCTGCCCGAGCAATCCGTGAAGCGCAAGCGCGCCGAATCCGGCAGAGGATTTCTGCAGCATCTCGCGCCGGGAAAACATCCCGTTTGTCTGGATGGGGAACGCCGGATTCATGGCAGGTTCAAAACCTAAAATGAGGTGTGAATGCCCGCCGGACAAGGGAATGTCGCGGCGTGTTTGAGGGACAGGAAACTGCTCACGAATCAACAGGGTACGTTCGGCAAACAGACCCTGTTGGTTCGTGAAAAATTAGGGAGACAATTCCCGTTTTAGCCCCCGCCGGAACTTTTCAACCCTGCGCCTGCGCGGTTCGCACTTTGCAGCGCGCCTCTTCGTGGCTAGGATTCGGGCATGAGATTTTTGACTTTTGCGACCGTGTTGCTGGCCGGGGGATTTTTCTGCAAAGCGGAGGAACAGAGTTTCGACGTCGTTGTTTACGGTGGGACTTCGGCCGGAGTGATCGCGGCGGTGCAGGCGAAAAAAATGGGGAAAACGGCAGTGATCGTCGGGCCGGATAAACATCTCGGCGGTCTTTCGTCGGGGGGACTCGGTTGGACGGATACGGGGAACAAGGCGGTTATCGGAGGGCTGTCACGGGATTTTTATCACCGGATTTACCTGGAATATCAGAAGCCGGAGACCTGGAAATTTCAGAAGAAGGAAGAATACGGGGGCAAAGGACAAGGGACTCCGGCCATGGATGGCAAAAACCGCACGATGTGGATTTTTGAACCGAGCGTGGCGGAGCGGGTTTTCGAAAGCTACATCAAGGAATTTGATATCCCGGTATTTCGCGAAGAATGGCTGGATCGCGAAAAGGGCGTGAACGTGGAGCAAATCACGGCCGTCAGCACGAGTCCTACGTTAAAAGTGACGGAGGGGCCGAGGCGGATCACTTCGATCACGATGCTGAGCGGAAAAACATTCACGGGAAAAATGTTCATCGACGCGACCTACGAAGGCGATTTGATGGCAGCGGCGGGGGTGGATTACCATGTCGGACGGGAAGGCCGGGACGTTTACGGCGAAGACTGGAACGGCGTACAGACTTCGGTTTTGCATCACCGGCATCACTTTGGCGCCGTGCCGAAACCGGTTAGCCCCTACAAAACGCCGGGCGATCCGGACAGCGGAGTGCTGCCGCGAATTTCGACTGAGCATCCCGGCGAACGATTTTCCGGCGACAAAAAGGTGCAGGCGTATTGCTTCCGCATGTGCCTGACAAATGACCCGGAAAACCGGGTTCCGTTTTCCGAGCCGCCCGGCTATGACGCCTCGCAGTACGAATTGCTCGCACGGATTTACGAAGCGGGCTGGCGCGAGACTTTCGGAAAGTTCGATCCGATCCCGAATCACAAAACCGACACGAACAATCACGGGCCGATGAGCACGGACAATATCGGGATGAATTACGATTACCCAGAGGCCAGCTACGAGCGGCGGCGGGAGATCATCAAAGAGCACGAGACCTACCAGAAAGGCTGGCTCTGGTGGCACGTCACCGATCCGCGGGTGCCGAAGGACATCCAGGAAAAGATGAAAACCTGGGGCCTGCCGAAGGATGAATTTGCCGACAACGGCAACTGGTCGCACCAGCTCTACAT
>JABDJT010000225.1 GCA_013003335.1 Verrucomicrobiales bacterium
CGAGCTGGCCAAGCTGGTTCAGTCCCAGCCCGATGACAAAAAGCTGATCGAGGAAATCTACTACCGCGTTTTGAATCGCTCGCCGAAGCCCGGTGAAATTGAAGCCGCGCTCGCCAGCATGGCCGAGATCGACGGCGACCATCAGGAACTCGTAAAAAATCTCGCTCAAGCCGAAGCAGACTGGGTCGGGAAAAAGAGCGAACTGGAAATCGCCCGTATCCAGCGGATCAACAAGGCAAAAGCGGATGTCGAAGCCTACATGCCCGAGTATCAGAAGAAAAAAGCCGCCGCCGAGGCCGATCGGAACAAGCGTATCGCCGAGGCGAAGAAAGCGATGGATGCCCGGGCCGCCGAGCTGCCGAAACTGACCGATGAATTCACCAAGAACGTGAAAGCCGATCAATTCTGGACAAAATGGAATCTGCTTCCTGTTACTGCCGTGACAGCGAGCGACAAATCTGAAGTAAAAGTTCAGCCCGACGGCTCTGTCCGCTCCATGGTCGGCTACAAGAAGCGGAACCTGGATTACCTCATCACCTCGAACACCAAGGTGCAGAACATCACCGGTATTCTCATCGAGTCTGTGCCTGATCTCGAATTTGGAGCCGGCCCCGGTTTGAATCCGAATGGAAACTTCGTGATCTCCGAAGTCCAGAGCCGCTGGAACACGATTGCCGATCCGAAGAAGAACATGCCGCTCGCCTTTGCCGATGCGAAAGCCACGTTCAACCAGCAGGGCTTCAACGTAAAAAATTCCATCAACGGGAAAGTGGATCGTGGGCAGAAGGGTTGGGCCCTCGCCGGAGCCGACTACAAGATTCCGCACCGCGCCATTTTCAAATTCAAAGAGCCGTTCAAAGGCGACCCGAAAGGCGCGCAGTTGATCGTCGGCGTCCTGTGTCGCTACAGCGGCGGCGAATATCCAATCGGCCGGTTCCGCGTGTATTACACCACCGATGCCGACCCGATGAATTTCGGTCTGCCTGCGAATATTGCGACCGCCGTCCAAACCGCGCCTGCCGCCCGGACAGACGCCCAGAAAAAAGCTCTCGCGGCTTATGTCGCCGAAAACGATGCGGATTTGATGGGCAAAAAATTCGCGCATCAGACCGCGCAAAAACCGGTCCCCGCTGATCCCGAGATGAACCGGCTGAACGGCGCCATCACCCTGGCCGAGCGCCCGATTAAGGAAGACAGCCGTCTCCTGCAACTTCGCCAGGACATGAGCTATTCCGTCCAGCAGGCTGCCAACCGCCGCCTCACTACCGCGCAGGATCTCGCCTGGGCCCTGATTAACTCACCGTCGTTTCTGTTCAACCGGTAGAAATCGGCTTTCGCGATCCAGCAGGGTTCGTTCGCCGAACGAACCCCTGTTCACTCGTTTCCGTGCTTGCCCGAAGGCCGGCTTTCCGGCATTCTCCGCCCTCGATTCATCATGAAAAAACTCGTATCCCTTTTCTCAATTTTTGTGCTCGCGGCGACTTCCGGCATGGCCGGCGAATGGAAGACGCTCTTTGACGGCAAATCGCTCGACGGCTGGGAAGGCCATGACAAATTCTGGTCGGTCAAGGACGGAACAATTCACGGCCAGACGACCGCGGAAAATCCGACGAAAGGAAACACTTTCCTGATCCTGAAGGGCGAGGAAGTCACCGATTTCGAATTCGTCTGCCAGGTGAAATTCGGCGGAAACAACTCCGGCGTGATGTATCGCTCGGAGGTGGTCGATCAGGACAATTTTGTGATGAAAGGCTACCAGGCTGACCTGCACCCCAAGCACGAATATTTTGGGATGCTTTATGGCGAAAAATACGGCAAGCGCGGGATCATCGCGCAGCGCGGACAGCGCGTCGTAGCAAAAGCGGATGGGTCGAAGGAAGTCGTCAACGTGATCGGTGATGACACCAAGCTGACGGACACGGAGTGGAATGAATTGCGGATCGTGGCAGTCGGAAATCGACTGCTGCATTTCGTAAACGGCCAAATCGCGATGGACCTGACGGACAATCACCCCGACGCGATGGCGAAAGGGAAAATCGGCCTGCAACTTCACGGCGGTCCGCCAATGTTCGTGAATTTTAAGGACCTTAAGCTGCGTCACCTCGAAGGCGATGAGGCGAAAAAGGTGCTCGCGGAAGCCGTCGCGATTTCCGACAAGACGGCGAAGCCGGCTGCGAAAGCTGCTCCCAAGGGAAAGGGTAAGGGCAAAGGAAAAGGCAAGTCGGCTGACGCCGGGTCGGGTTCCGGCTCAAAAAAAAACGACCCGAACTGGGTAAAATCGGGTGAGAAACCGAAGTGGATTTGGAACGATGGCCGCACAGAGCAGCGGCTCTGGTTCCGGCACGGATTTGAGATCCCCGCTGACGTCAAATCGGCGAAGGTGTACACGACCTGCGACAACGGCGCGACAGTTTACCTGAACGGGAAACGCATTGGCGAAAATCCGGACTGGCAGTTTCCGATCCATCGAGATGGCATCGAAAAATCGCTGAAAAAAGGCGGGAACACGATTGCCGTAGCGGCTTCGAACAAAGGCGGAGTGGCTGCCTTCATCCTCCGGATTGATCTGGAAACAACGAACGGGAAAAAGCTGACCGTCACGACCCAACCGGCCGGCTGGAAGGCCACGAAAACGAAACCGGCGGATGGCTGGGAAGGGGCAGGATTCGATGAATCGGCCTGGAACGTGAAACTGAAATCGCTCGGCGAAATCGGGACAGGTCCGTGGGGAATTCCCAGTGGGTCCGGTGGTGCCGGCGGCGGAAGCAAGCCTTCCGGCGGGGCTCCGGCAGCCGACCAAATCACGGCGGCGGATGGTTTCAAAGTCGATTTGCTCTACACCGTGCCGCGCGACGAACAGGGCTCGTGGGTATCGCTGACGAAGGATCCAAAGGGCCGGTTTTACGCGAGCGACCAGGGCGGCAAAGGCCTCTACCGGATTACCGTGAGCGGTGCGAAAACCGACGTCGAGAAGATCGATGTCGACGGATTGAGCGGCGCGCAGGGATTGGAATGGGCCTTTGGCGGACTCTATTTCCACAAAAACGGCGGTCATCTCCACAAGCTGACCGACACGAACGACGATGATATTCTGGACAAGGTCGAGGTGCTCCCGAGCGACACAGGAGGCGGCGAGCACGGCAACCACGCTGTGATTCTCACGGAAGACGAAAAGGCTCTTTACGTCATCGGCGGCAACCATGCTGCGCTTCCTCCGGAGGACTCCATCGCCCGGAATCGAATTCAATCCTGGGATGAAGATTTGCTCCTTCCCCGCCAGTGGGATGCTCGCGGTCACGCGCGCGGACGCCTCGCCCCGGGTGGCTGGGTCACGCGTTTCGATCCGGAGAAAAAGACGCACGAATTGGTTTCGATCGGCTATCGGAATCAATACGATATCGCCCTCAATTCGCGAGGTGACCTGTTCACCTACGACGCCGACATGGAATGGGATCTCGGTATGCCGTGGTATCGCCCTACCCGGATCAATTTGGTCGTGAGCGGATCCGATTACGGCTGGCGAAGTGGTTCGGGCAAGTGGCCCAGTTACTACGAGGACAGCCTGCCACCAGTGGTCGACATCGGCCCCGGCTGCCCGACCGGCGTGGTCACCGGCGTCGGCACGAGGTTTCCAATCCGCTACCAGGATGCGATTTTCGCCCTCGACTGGACGTTCGGCACCATTTACGCGATTCACCTTGAAGTGGATGGAGCCGGTTACACCGGGAAAGCTGAGCCGTGGGTATACGGATCACCCCTGCCGGTGACCGATGCGGAAATCGGCGATGACGGGAATTTTTACTTCCTGATTGGCGGGCGAAACACGCAGTCCGCGATGTATCGGGTGAGTTATATCGGAAACGAATCGACTGATTCGGCGGGTGAAAATGCCGAGCCTGAACCGCGGAAACTCCGAATCCCACGAGCGACCAGATTAGCCCTGGAGACTTATCATGGTATCGACCATCCGCATGCCATCACAAATTGCTGGCACAACCTGTCGAATGAAGATCGCTGGATTCGTAATGCCGCCCGCGTCGCGATTGAATCCCAGCCGGTTGAAAGGTGGGCGGAAAAGGTCATCACGGAAACGAATCCGCAGGCAAAAATCACCGGAGCCGTCGCGCTCGCGCGGATGGGCAATCCCGAAAAACATCGCGCCGGACTCACAGAGGCACTGCTCGGCCTCGATCCGTCCAGCCTGACCGACGATCAGAAACTCGGCCTGCTCCGCGCCTACGCACTCACCTTCACCCGCCTCGGCAAACCAACTCGCAAGGAGCGCTTGCAGATCATCGACCGTCTCGATCCGCTGCTGCCTTCGGAAAATGCCGATGTGAACACCGAATTGATCCGCGTGCTGGTGTATCTCGAAGCGCCGAATGTGGTGCCGAAGGCGATGAAACTCATCACCGACCGTGGCGAAACGGAGGTACCGGACTGGACCGAGCTCGCCAGCCGGAATTCCCGGTACGGCGGCACGATTCTGAAGCTGCTCGAAAATCATCCGCCCTCCCGCGAAATCAATTACGCTTTCCTCCTGCGCAACATGCGTCGCGGCTGGACGGTCGATCTGCGCCGCGAGTATTTCGAGTTTTTGAATGAAGCCGCGAAATATGCCGGCGGAGCCAGCTACCCCGGGTTCCTCGCCAACATCCGCGCCGAAGCGCTCGGAAATTGCAACGACGCCGAGCGAGCCGCCGTTGCCGATATCACCGGCGAGGATTTCAATCCAAAACCCGATTTTGAGATCCAGCCGCCGAAAGGCCCGGGCCGCCAGTGGACTGTGGCCGAAGCGAACGCCGAAGTCGGCAAACGCCAGCGCGGGCGCAGTTTTGAAAACGGCCGGAACCTGTTCCACGCCACAGCCTGCGGCGCCTGCCATCGTTTCGCCGGTCTCGGCGGCGCCATCGGGCCGGACCTCACCAGCGTGAAAAACAAGTTCGACCGCAATTACCTCATCGAATCGATCATCGATCCGAGTGCGGTCATCTCCGATCAATACAGTTCATCGACCGTCACGCTGAAGGATGGCAAAACCCACACCGGCCTTGTGATCGAGGAAGGAGAGCAGATCAAAGTCTATCCGCCTGATCACACATCCGAGCCAGCCGTCGTGAAAGCTACGGACGTGGAAAAAGTCGAGCCGGTCCCGGTTTCCCAGATGCCGCCGGCGCTGATCAACACACTCAATCCCGATGAACTCGCCGATCTCGTCGCCTACATCATGAGCGGCGGGAACAAGGACGATAAGGTGTTCAAATAAAACATCCTTACGACGGGGCGGCGTTCCGCCGGTCCTCCTCCCGCAAACAAGTTGGCTCGGATGTTTTTCAATAAAACATCCTCAGGTCCGATCAGCGCAGCCGGTCCTCACGGGGCCGCACCTTGAC
>JABDJT010000254.1 GCA_013003335.1 Verrucomicrobiales bacterium
CCCTCCAGCCGCTCGATTTCCTCGTTCTTGGCGAAGGCGGACGGAGCGGAAATCATTCCCGCCAGGACGACAGCCATCCAGATTGTTCGATGTTTCATACGCAATTTCCTCAGTCAATTTGAGTTTCCAGGACGGTGGGTTCGTGAATGAACTTGAGCCGGAGTTCCTCGTTCAGTTCTTCGAGCGGAATGACTTCCTCCCCGGCTGAAAGAGCGATGATGAGTGAATCCTCCGTCACTTTGATCACCCGCACATTTTGATATTCACCGCCCGACTTGGTCGCAACCCGCGGCAGTTCCATTCCTTTGAAAGAGGCCCGGGTTTCTTTCCGCCATTCCTCGAGTTCTTTTTCGTATTCCCCGATCGCATCCTCCAGCGCCGCCTTGAAATCCACGATGGGCTGGTCATCGGTCAGCAGGTTCTTGGCCCGTTCCTGGTTGGCCTCCAACTCGCGTACGGATTTGATCTTCGCGTTGCGCTCCTTGGTCAGTTCCGATCGTTTCTCGGTCAGTTCCTTCACCTCATTGTTCAACAGCTCCAGCTCCGTGGTCAACCGCGCAATCTCCTGCTCGGTTTTTCCGTTGTCGCAACCGACCAGGAACGTCACAAGAACGCTCGCCGACAGGGTTGCTGCGATTTGAAAGGGCCGCATTTCCATTCCCTGTGTTGTACCGATTTCCGGGAATGGATTCAAGCCTTGAAATCCTGTTCTGCCTGACCTAATTTTCCGCCCTCCGCAAACGAGGCCGGTGTGGCGGAATTGGTAGACGCGCACGATTCAAAATCGTGTTCCTTCGGGAGTGTCGGTTCGATCCCGACCACCGGTACCAACAATACCCAATTCGCTTTTCAATTAACTGCTTCGTTCCCTGAGTTCACTCACGCTCAGCCTCACCCTCGCCGGACTTGTGATCGCCACGATCCTTTCCGCGCTCATTTCCGCGCTCGAAACCGCGCTTTTTTGCCTGAAAGAGCATCACGTAGCAAAGATCGCCCGGTCCCGCCCGGCCTTGTCCGGCCTGGTTTTAAAAATGGCCAAGCTGCCGAGGGAACGGATTCACCAGATCCTCGTTCTCAGCTCGATCGCCAATCTCTCGCTCGCCATCCTCGGCTTTTTCCTCGTGAGAGAAGGACCTGCGCTGATCTTCGCAGACCCGCTCGCCAATGCCTTCGCGGTGTTTTGCATCCTGGTTGTTTTCGGCGATTTCATTCCAAAATTGTTCGCGCTGACCCATCCCGAGGTGGTTTTCGCCGCCACTGTCCGGCCGTTTCATGTGATCGCACCTGCCCTGGAAAAAGTTGCGTCGACCTTCGGCGCGGCCGCCGAGCGGGTCGCGGGTGCCATTGTTTCCTCGCGGGCCAGGCCGGACCAGGGGTTTTCCGATGAAGAAGTGGAAACACTGGTCGAGATGCGGCGGGACGCCGGTTTCCTTGCCCCCTCCGAGAGCGACCTGATCCAGGTCGTGATTCAGCTCGGCAATAAGACCGCCAAGGACTGCATGACTCCGCGGACTGATTCTTTCATGCTGGAGGCGGAGATGGACCCGGAAGAGGCCCTCGAACAGGTCCGTTCACTCGATTCGTGGGTGTGGCGAATCCCGATCTACCGCGACCGGCCGGACGTCGTGATCGGAACACTCGATGTGAAAAAGTGGCTTCAAAATCCCGGTGCACCTTTCATGCCGTTCGTGTCCCCGCCCGTCTTTGTCCCGGAAACCATGAACGCGTTGGACACCTTCCGGCGATACCTGAACCGCCCGAAAGATCTGGCTGTCATCGTGGATGAATACGGCGGCGTCGAAGGAGTTCTCGCCTACTCCGATTTGATCGAGGAACTGCTCGAAGACGCGGCCCCCGTGCCCGAAAGCGAAGAGGAATTTGAGGAAGACCGAAAAGGGAACCTGGTCGCCAGCGGGGATGCCCGCCTCGATGAGATCAGCAAAACGCTCGGCGTCGACCTGGAGCAGGAAGGCCTCGACACGATCGGCGGGCTGGTCATGAACCGGCTCGGCCACGTTCCCGAAGCCGGCGAATCTCTCGCGATCGGGGATGTCACCGTTGCCGTCAAGAAGACCGACGGACCGCGAATTACCGAGGTGGTGATCGATGCCCCAAACGAAAAATCGAATGGCCGGGAGAAAGGAGACTAAAAC
>JABDJT010000256.1 GCA_013003335.1 Verrucomicrobiales bacterium
GGTGAAGAGGAATAGAACAGCGAGAAGTCTCCTCAATTGAACTTCCTCCTTGAGTTCTCCTGATCAGCCGAAACTGCTGCTTTTCGACATCGACGGCACCCTCCTGGATACAGGGGGGGTCGGCCTCCGGTCGTTGAAAGAAGCGTTTCTCGAGACGTTCGATCTGAGTCATCGCGAACCGGAATTTCCCCGGCTCGATCTGGCCGGCTCGACGGATGGCAGCATCGTCGACCACATATTCGGGCTGTTTGAAATCGAACCGACCGGAGAGAATCGGGAAGCGTATTTTTCGAGTTACCACGACCGGCTTAGCAAGCTGCTCGTCACTTTTTCGAACGATCACGGTCGTCGCCTGCCCGGCGTGCTCGAACTTCTGACCCGGTTACGCGACGAAACCGATCACGTGCTCGGCTTGTTGACTGGAAATATCGCCCGCGGGGCCTTCACCAAGGTTGATCACTTTGAAATGGGGGGATTTTTCGAATTTGGTGCGTTCGGCGATGATCATCCGGACCGGAATCAGCTGGGGCCGATTGCGATCGACCGGGCCGTCGATCATTCGGGGCATGAATTTCCGGCCAATCAGGTCTTCATCATTGGCGACACGCCGAAGGACGTTGCCTGCGCGCGGGCCTGCGGTGCCAAAGCGGTCACCGTCGCAACCGGAGGGTTTCCAAAAGCCGAGCTGGATGCGTTGAATCCTTGCTTTTCCTTTTCCGACCTGGAAACCGATCACCATTCATTTTTTGCCATGTTGGGTTGAAAAACGACCCAACAGGGTTGGTTTGGTGAACAGGCCTTTTTCAATCGTTTCGGGCTTTGTTTCCTCGCGGCAATCGATCTTTGACGATTCAAACAGTTTCAGCGACAGTCGCGCGAAAGATTTATGAGAAAGGTATTCGGAACAGAATTCTCACCCAAAATGGCGGTCTCCCATTTTGACGGAAACGTGTGGTCGATACCTGAAATCCAGGACGTTGCTCCCCTGGAAATTCATCCTTCCGCTCATGTTTTGCACTACAGTAGCGAGATTTTTGAAGGATTGAAGGCTTACAGCCGCCCGGACGGGAGCGCTCAAATTTTCCGCCTCGATAAGCATGTCTCGCGGATGAAACGGAGCGCGGAACTGTTGTTTCTGCCCTTTCCCGGTAAGGAGGTCGTAACCCGCGTGGTTTGTGATCTGGTGGCTGAGAACAGGGAAAGCATTCCTCCGCCACCGGACGGGGCCCTGTATATCCGGCCGGCGTTGATCGGCATGGACCCGAATATCGGCGCGGCCGGGACGGCGTCGGAAACCGCGATGTTTTTCGTGCTGAATTCGCCGGTGGGTGCCTATTTTACGGGTGAAAAACCGCTCCGGATCGTCATTGAAGAAAAGGGGATGCGGTCGGTGCCGGGGTATGGTTCTGCCAAAACCGGTGGAAACTACGCGGCGGCGCTCGGGCACGTTCTCCGGGCGAGAGACGAGCACCAGGCCGACCAGGTCTTGTTTTGCCCCGGCGGTGATGTCCAGGAAACAGGGGCGTCGAATTTCATGCTTCTCGATGATGAAACCCTCGTCACGAAGCCGCTCGACGACAACGCCGTGCTCCATGGAGTGACGCGGGACTCCGTCCTCACGTTGGCCGACAACTTCGGATACAAAATTGAGGAGCGGGATTTTCACGCGGATGAAATTCTTGCGTGGATTGCGGGGGGCGGAGAAGCGGCCCTGTCCGGCACCGCTGCCGTACTGGCTGGAGTGGGGACATTTATTCGGGGAGGAACCGAGTATTATGCCGGTGGAGAAGGGGGTTTGGTGGGGCCGAACACGAAACGATTGCGGGATGCGCTCACCGCGATCCAAAATGGGACGGCAGAAGACAAATTTGGTTGGCTGACGAAAGTTTAGCCGAACGAAAATTGCCCCGAAGGCGAGTCTGTCGTAACTTATCGTGGGTGAATGCGTGAATCGCTGCCCGACCTGATTCCTGCCAAGAATGAAATGTGATGTTTGTAAGTCCGAGAAGGCCACGCTGTTTTTCAGCCAGTTGGTCGAAGGAACCCTGAAAAAGGTGAATTTGTGTAAGGGGTGCGCCGATGAGAAAGGCGTCACTGACCCGACCGGTTTCGCCCTGGCCGATATGCTGGAAGGAATGGGCGAAGAGGAGACGGTCTCAGAGGCGCCTGTAGCGATCGATGAGTTGATTTGCGACGTGTGCGGATTTTCCCATACCGACTTCAAAAAAACCGGCCGTTTCGGATGTTCTGCCTGTTATCGGGTCTTCAACGAAGGCCTCGACGGGCTGCTTGAAGCGATGCACAAGAACACCGAGCATCGGGGCAAGATTCCTCAAAACTATGAGCCTTTGGCTGAATTGACTCCCCGGTTGCCTGATTCTGATTTCGAACGGCTCAACGAATTGAAGACCAATCTCCAGGCTTCGGTTGAAGCCGAGGATTACGAAGAAGCCGCCCGTCTGCGCGACGCCATTTCCCAGCTGGAGGCGGAAATGGAAGCGCCCGCGAGACCGGAGGACTCGTAACATCAGTAGTAAAAAGCCGGAATTTTTTTGAGAGTGAATAAAATTGTGATTGTACAAAGAAGAAATTTTCGAACGAACAGGGTCAGTTCGATGACTCAACCCTGTTGGATCGTTTTTCCGAATCCAGAATCCCTATGATGCGTTTTTCGACATTGCTGAAACATCCGGCCGAGTGGATGCGGAATTCCGGTCCGCAGAACGAGATCGTGATGACAAGCCGGATCCGGCTGGCACGGAATTTGGCGAATTTGCCGTTTCCGGGCTGGGCGGAGCAGGATGACCGCGTCGATGTGATGGAAAAAATCCGGCCGGCGGTGGAGGATTTGAGCGAGATGCGGGACGCTTTTTCGGAGGAAATGACGTCTTTGACGGCCATCGAAAAGCAGGTGCTGGTGGAGCGGCATCTCGTCAGCCGGGAGCACGCGGCGAAGGGCCCCGGCTGTGCCACGGTGATGAACCGGAAACAGACGGTTTCAATCATGATCAACGAGGAGGATCACCTCCGAATGCAGTCGATCCGGCCGGGCCTGCAGCTTTCTGCGGCGTATCAGTCCCTCGATAAAATCGATTCCGATCTGGAGAACAATCTGCCTTACGCTTTCGACGGAAAATACGGTTACCTGACGGCCTGCCCAACGAATCTCGGGACGGGCATGCGGGCTTCGGCGATGCTTCACCTGCCGGGCCTCGTGTTGAGCGACCAGATCAACCAGACGATCCAGGCCGCGAATAAAATCGGCCTGGCGGTGCGGGGCTTGTATGGAGAAGGGACGGAAGCGCTCGCGAATTTGTTCCAGGTATCCAACCAGACGACTCTCGGATCCAGCGAGGAGAAAGTGATTGAGCACCTCGACAAGGTGATCACTCGAATGATCGATAATGAGCAGAATGCGCGTCAGAAACTGATCGAGGACAAGGCGACGATGCTGCAGGACCAAATTGGCCGGGCCTATGCCCTTTTGCGCTGGGCTCACATTATTCCGTCAAAGGAGGCATTGAACCTGCTGTCCATGGTGCGCCTGGGTTGTGATCTGGGTATTTTTACCGGCGAAGAACGCGAATCGATCAATGTTTTGCTCACGGAAATCCAGCCGGCTCATTTACAAATTTCTGCCAAAAGAAAACTCAGTGCTGAAGAACGGGATGTCTTGCGTGCCGAAATCATTCGGACGAACTTAAAGGGCCTGACTGAACCCGACTTCAGTGATATATTAACTCCACCTGAACGGGACTCGACCGAAGATGAATAATTTCACCCCTCGCGCACAACAGGTCCTCGCACTTGCCAGAAAAGAAGCGGACCGATTCAATCACAACTATGTTGGGACCGAGCACCTGTTGCTCGGCCTGATTAAGCTTGGTCAGGGGGTGGCGGTCAACGTGTTACAAAAGATGAATCTGGATCTTGAAACGGTCCGGTTGGAAGTCGAAAAGCAGGTTGGGAACGGTCCGGAAACCAAGATGGTCGGGAATATTCCCTACACGCCGCGTGTGAAAAAAGTGCTCGCTCTGGCCGGGAAAGAGGCAAAAGCTCTGAACCACAGTTACGTTGGCACGGAACACATTTTGCTCGGGTTACTCCGTGAAGGTGAAGGAGTTGCAGCCCGGGTTCTCAAAAATTTGGAGGTCGACATCGAGCGGACCCGGAATGAGATTTTGCGGGAGCTGGACCCGAATTTTACCAGTGAGGACGATGATGCGGAATTCGAGGAAGGCCTGACGCCTGTCGGAGGCAAAAAAGATGGCAAAACGCCGGCACTGCGGGCTTTCGGCCGCGATTTGACGGAACTGGCCCGTGAAAACGAGTTGGATCCGGTCATTGGCCGTGCTCCTGAAATCGAGCGCGTCATTCAGATTCTCTGCCGCCGCACGAAGAATAACCCGGTCCTCATTGGTGAAGCCGGGGTTGGCAAAACAGCGATCGTCGAAGGCCTCGCCCAAGAAATTGCTGTCGGCAACGTGCCGGAACTGCTGCGCGACAAAAAAGTAATCACGCTGGACCTTGCGCTGATGGTTGCGGGCACAAAATACCGCGGTCAGTTCGAGGAACGGATCAAAGCGGTCATGGACGAGATTCGTCGTTCGAAGAACGTGATTTTGTTCATCGACGAGCTGCACACGATTGTCGGGGCCGGTTCCGCCGAAGGTGCCATGGATGCCTCAAACATCATCAAGCCGGCCCTCAGCCGGGGTGAATTGCAGTGCATCGGCGCCACGACGCTGAACGAATATCGCAAATACATCGAAAAAGACGCCGCTTTGGCGCGTCGTTTCCAGCAGGTGAAAGTCGAGGAGCCATCCGTCGACGACGCGATTTTGATTCTCCAGGGCCTGCGCTCGAAATACGAGATGCACCACAAGGCCGAGTATACGAAAGAAGCCATCGAAGGCTGCGTGAAGCTCTCCGCCCGCTATCTGACCGACCGATTTCTGCCGGACAAGGCGATCGACATTCTCGATGAGGCCGGGGCCAAGAGCCGGATTGCGGCGATGACCCGTCCGCCGGAAGTGAAGGAACTGGAAGGAGTGATCGAGGAAATCGTCGCCGAAAAAGAGGCCGCGATCAAAGATCAGGATTTCGAAAATGCAGCCGCTCTCCGCGACAAGGAGAAGAACAAGCGGAAAGAGGTCGAGGACATGCTCGAAGAATGGCGGGCCAACAACGAGGAAGTCGTCGTTACCGTCGATGAAGACGATGTCATGTCCGTCGTTTCGAAGTGGACCGGCGTTCCGCTCCAGCGTATGGAGGAGAAAGAAGCCGAGAAACTGCTCAAGATGGAGGATCAGCTTAAGGAGCGGGTCATCGGGCAGGACGAAGCCGTCAAAGCGATTTCCAAAGCGCTGATTCGTTCCCGGGCCGACCTGAAAAACCCGCGCCGGCCGATCGGGTCGTTCATTTTCCTCGGTCCCACCGGTGTCGGGAAAACTTATCTCGCCAAGAATTTGGCTGAATTCATGTTCGGCGATCCGGATGCCCTCATCCAGATCGACATGTCCGAGTACATGGAAAAATTCACCAGCAGCCGCCTGATCGGATCGCCTCCCGGATACGTCGGATACGAAGAGGGCGGTCAGCTTTCCGAAGCGGTTCGTCGCCGTCCGTATTCCGTGGTGCTGTTCGACGAAGTCGAAAAAGCGCATCCGGACGTGATGCACCTTCTCCTCCAGATCCTGGAAGAAGGAATGATCACCGACAGCCTGGGTCGCAAGATCGATTTCCGGAATACCATCATCATTTTGACGTCAAACGCCGGGGCCGAGCTCATCAAGAAACAGACCAGCCTTGGTTTCGGTGCGATGGGCGAAGATGCCGCGGATGAAAATTACGATGCGATGAAGGAGAAAATCCTCGAGCAGTCGAAAAACGTCTTCAAACCGGAATTCCTCAACCGTCTCGACGAGAAAATCGTGTTTCACATGCTCGAGAAGCCCGATCTCATCACGATCGTGGATCTCGAAATCACCAGTGTGCTCGATCGCCTCGCCGAAAAAGACATTCGTCTCGAACTCGACCAATCCGCGAAGGAATTTCTCGTCGAGGAAGGTTACGACCCGAATTACGGTGCTCGTCCGATGCGTCGAGCTGTCGAACGACACCTTGAAGATCCGCTCGCAGAGCATCTCCTTCGGGGTCAGATTGAGCCTGGTAAGACGATCAAGGTTTCGCACGAGGAAGATGCGAAGGAACTGACCTTCAAGCCGGACGACGGGAAGAAAAAGAAGAAAAAGGAAGCCGTCGCGAAAGAAAGCTGATCAACGCTGGATCCATTCCGGCAGCTTCTGAACGGACACCTCCTCCATGGAGGAAACCCGTGCTGCTGCGCCCTCGAATTCCAGGTGCGCCGTGATTCGATTCGGCACCACCACGCAGGGGTTGCCGGCTGAAATCGCGGCCCTCAGGCCGTTCAGGGAATCTTCCAGAACCACCGCATTTTCCGGCGGTACGCCGAGCTTTTCGGCCGTGGTCTGAAACAATTCCGGGTCCGGCTTGATCGCCGAAACGTCATCCCGGCAACGCGTCAGCTTCACTTTTTCGAACAGGCCGATCCGGTGCAGGTTCCGCTCCACCCAGCCGCGGCTGGAACTGGACGCCACGGCGCAGGGAATTCCCGCGGCCTCCGCTTCGTGCAACAGCTCGCCTACCCCCGGCAAGGGTCCGAGCTGTTCGATTTTTTCGTGGGCGTGGCGTTCCCGCTCGGTATCCCAGTGATCCCAGTCCACTGGACCGCCCGTGAGATTTTCCAGGTTCGATTTCGGGTCCCAGCCGCTGAAATCTGTTCCGATGCAGCCGGCGTAATCCTCCAGCCGTAAATCGTGCCCGTAGGCCGCGTAATTCTCCTGCCAGGCCTCGAAAAGCGGCACTTCCGTATCAACGATCAAACCGTCGAAATCGAAAATCAGGGCCTGCACAGGATGCGGGTTCATGGTTGAAATCGAATCGAAACCCCGACGGGCCGATCGTCAACTGTATCACGATCCAACAGGGTCTGTTTAGCGAATCAACCCTGTGGGATCGGAAACTATTCGACGAGGTGAGTGACTTGTTGGATGTTGCCGCCGTGAGCCAGGAAGAAGCGATTCCGAATGAAATGATCCTCGCCTCAGCCGGGTCGGGGAAAACCTATCAACTCACGAATCGCTATATCGCACTGATGGGACTCGATCTGCTGCAGGGCAATCCCGTTACGCCGGAGCGGATTGTCGCGGTCACTTTCACGCGAAAAGCTGCCGGCGAATTTTTCGATTCAATCCTGAAAAAACTGGCGAAAGCCGCGGGCGATCCGAAGGGAGCGGAGGAGTTGTGCCCGCCACCGGAGGACCCGCTCTTCCCGGTGATGTCGAAGCTCGGGCAGACGGAATACCGTCGGCTTCTCCGCGTGTTTCTCGATCGCATGCCTCGGCTGTTCCTAAATACGCTCGACAGCTTTTTCGCAAACATCCTCCGTGCATTTCCGGCTGAATTCGGGCTCGCGGGTGATTTTGAGATCATCGACGACCATCTCGCCGCCGTTGCTCGCCAGCAGGTCTACCGGTCCGTGTTTCAGCCGCCCCGGAGAGGTGAAGAAGGCGGAGGGCAGGATCAGTTCCTGGAAGCATTTCGACGGGCCACCTTCGGCCGGGAACGATCCCGGATTCGCCAGTCGCTGGACAGCTTCGTCGATTTTCAGCATGAAATTTACCTGCATGCCGGGTCCGGCGACAAGTGGGGGAATCCTTCCGTGATCTGGCCGAAGGGCACACCCTGGTTGGGGACGGAGGTGAACCTGGAAGACGAATTTTGCCGGTTGTTCGAGATTTTTTGCTCGGAAGCGAACGTGACTGATTCGCAGATGGATTTCTGGCATGAGTTTCGCGACGACGCACTGAACTGGGTTCCCGGTTCCTATCCATCATCGAGGATCCGGTATTTTTTGAAACGGATCCTCGAAAGATGGGGCGAGCTTGAGCAGGGCGACACAGCGTTTCCGGTGAATCGAAAGCGGCAGCAAATCCTGGACGAAGCCTGCGATGTGCTGCACGGCATCATCACTCACCTCGTCGGCGAGGAATTGAAAACGCGGCTGCAGCGCACCAGGGGGACCTGGGAAATTCTCGCAGAATACGAAAAAACCTATTCCCGCCTCGTCCGGCGGCGGGGCCGGCTCACGTTCCAGGACATGGAACTGATCCTCGCCGGGCACGAATTCGGCAGCGACCTTCCGCGCCCGATGCTGTCGCAAATTCCCGGCCCGGAAGAACGCCTCCGGATCGATTACCGCCTCGATGCACAGTATGACCACTGGCTGCTGGACGAGTTCCAGGACACGAATTACGTGCAGTGGGAGGTCATCAAGAACCTGATCGACGAGGCTGTGCAGGATGTTTCGGACGAACGCAGCCTGTTCCAGGTCGGCGACATCAAGCAGGCGATCTATGCCTGGAGGGGAGGGGACACGCGCCTGTTTCACGATATTTATGACCACTACAAGGGCGACGGCACCAACCCCCGTATCAAGCCGCGCGAACTGAACGTCTCCTGGCGATCCGGCCACGACATCATCAGCATGGTGAATCGGATTTTTCAGCCGGACCCTCATTTCTCCACGATGGAAATTCCGTCCCCGGCGATCAACCGCTGGAAATGGCAGGATCACCTCGTCGCCCCGACCGACGAGCAGCAGAATCTTCCCGGCTATTGTGGTTGGATCAATCCGATCGCCGCCGAAGACGAAAAAATGACCGAGGAAGACCGCTTCCGGGTCGTGGTGTCGCTGCTGGATGAAATCCAGCCGATCGAGCGCGGTATTTCCTGCGCCATTCTCGCGCAGACCAACAGCGAAGGCCGGAAAATCGTCGATTACATCCGGGCGCATTCGGATTCAAAAATTCCCGTGATGAGCGAGGCGGATATCAGCCCTGCGACAGACAACCCACTCACGCTGGCCCTGCTGAGTTTGTTTCGATTTGCCGCCCACCCCGGCGATACCTTCGCCTGGGAACACGTCGCCATGACGCCTTTCGCCGACGTCTTCGAAAACGAGGACCTCACCCGCGGCGCCGTGGCCAGCCGCGTGTTGCGGCAGGTGTTCGACAAGGGCTTCGAATTTACTCTGCGCCATTGGATCAGCGAGTTGGAGCGGCAGGGAGTGGAATTGCGGCCGTTTGCGCGGCGACGGAGCGAGGACCTCGCGCTGGCGGCCCGCCTGTTCGATCAGAGTGGCAGCCGTGACCTCGATGAATTCCTCGCCTACGCAGAAAAATTCACTGTCCGCGAACCGGACACGAAAAGCGCGGTGCAGGTCATGACGATCCACAAATCGAAAGGCCTGACCTTCGACATGGTCATCCTGCCCGATCTCGGCGGAAAAAAACTGACCTTCGTGCGAAAATCGATCGGCGTCAGCCGCAACAAACATCGGCAGGTCGAATGGGTGCTCGACCTCCCGCAGAGCGAAATCGTCGCCGCCGACGATGTATTGTCCCGCTATCGCGATGCCCGCGAGGCCGAGGCCGCGTACGAGGAACTGTGCAAATTTTACGTTGCCCTCACCCGCGCCCGGCAGGCGAACTACCTGATCACCGAGCCGCGGGGAAAATCCGCTACCTCGAAAAATTTCGTCATGCTGCTCGAAAAAGCGCTTGGGACCGGCTCGAAAACGCGGCGCACGATTCACGACGGCCTTGAGGTCGATTTCCTCTATGAATCGGATGAGGCAACCACCGACTGGAACTGGTTCTCCGGCCGGGAACGGAATCTGCCTCCCGCTGCATCGGCGGACGGCGAGATTGCGCCCGTTTCCATTCCTGTGACCGGGCCGCCTCGTCCCCGCCCGAAACGCCGCACCCCGAGTGGCTCGGAAACCCAGATCGTCACAGCCAACCAGCTGTTCGGTCGCGCGGGGAGAAAAGCGCGCGCCTACGGGACGCTCGTTCACGCGTTGTTCGAGGAAATCGAGTGGCTAGACGAAATCGAACCGGACGAACTGGATCGCCGGTTTGGAGCTGTCGATATCGAGCTGGATTCCTACGAAAAAGATCAGGCGATCGAAGAAGTCGAATCCTGCCTCCAGTTCGACGAAGTGCGCGAAGCCCTCAGCCGCCCGTCACCGACTGCGGAATGCTGGCTCGAACGCCGGTTCGAGATTTTCCTGAAGAACGAGTGGCTCTCCGGCACTTTCGATCGCGTCGTTGTCGAGCCGGGTCAATCCGCCACCATTCTCGATTTCAAGACTGACCGGATCGATTTCGATGACGACGAAAAACCCGAAGCGAAGATCGAAGGCTATCGCCCCCAGCTCGAGACCTACCGCGAAGTCCTCACCCGCATGACCGGCATTCCGCCTGAAAACATCGCGACGAAGTTGTTGTTCACAAAGTTGAAACGGGTTGTTTCTGTATGATTCGAACCAATAGGGTTCATTCGTCAAACCAACCCTGTTGATTCGATTTCCCTTAATCCCCTGTCGATGCCGTGTTCGTCAGCACCTCTTCGACCGTGGTGAGGCCTTCGGCGACTTTTTGCCAGCCGTATTCGCGGAGGGTCAGCATGCCCTCGGATTTGGTGGCCTGATCGAACATGGCGGAATAGGTGGCATTGGCCGTGATCAGATCCTGCATGGCCGGGGACAGGAGACAAATTTCGACGACGGCCATCCGGCCGCGGTAACCGGTGTCGCGGCAGGCGCGACAGCCGACGGCTTCGCGAATGCTGTCTTTTTTCTCCAGCGGAAACCCAATCGAGGCGAGGTAGGCTTCGTCGATGTGCTCGGCGGGTTTGCTGCACTGGTCGCACAGTTTCCGGACGAGGCGCTGCGCCAAAAACGCGCGGACAGAGGAGGCAATCAGGAAAGGTTCGACGCCCATGTCGAGCAGTCGGGAAATCCCGGCGACAGCGTCGTTCGTGTGGAGGGTGGAAAAAACGAGGTGGCCGGTCAGGGCGCCGCGAATGGCGATCTCGGTCGTATCCAGATCCCGCATCTCCCCGACCATGATGACGTTCGGGTCACCCCGGAGGATGGATCGCAGCCCGCTCGCGAAGGTTAAGCCGATCTCCGGTTTTACCGCGATCTGGACGACGCCTTCGAGCTTGTTCTCGACGGGGTCTTCGATCGTGACAATGCGGGTGTCGATCGTGTTGATCTGTTTCAGAAAGGTGTAGAGCGTCGTCGATTTTCCGGACCCGGTCGGGCCGGTGACGAGGATGATTCCATTCGGTTTCTTCAATAGATCGCGGATGATGGACTCGCTTTTCTCATCGAGCCCGAGCATCGACATGTCGAACTGCTGGCGGGTGAGAAGACGGAGGCTGACGCTTTCACCGTTCACGCTGGGAATCGTGGCAACCCGGACGTCGATCGGTTCGCCGTCGAGTTCGAGGTTGATCCGGCCGTCCTGCGGCAGGCGGCGCTCGGCGATATCGAGCTGGGCCATGATTTTCAGTCGGGAAATCAGCGAGGCCTGCAGCGCGCGAATGTCCGGCGGGACGGTGACTTCCTGCAGCGCGCCGTCGACGCGGTAGCGAATCCGCAGGCTTTTTTCGAGCGGCTCGAGGTGAATATCCGTTGCCCGTTCCTTCAGGGCCTGGCGGAAAATCTGGTTCACGAAATTCATGACGGAGGCCTCTTCGTCCTCCTCATCGAGCATCGTGACCTCCTGGCTGAGGTCATCGTCTTCAGCGGCAATGTCGCGGCCTTCGATCAGTTCATCAAAATGTTCGGCCCCGACCCCGTAACCCTGCCGGAGACCTTCCATGATCTGGTAGCGGGTGGAAATCGCCCAGGTCACATTTTTCGGAAGGTCGCGACCGACGGATTGTTTTGCCTCAAGATCGAACGGATCGTAGGTCATCAGGCAGATGTCCTTGCCCTCCATCGAAGCGGGCAACAGGTGATGGCGCAGGGCGAGTTTCGCGGGAAAGCGGCTGTGCAGCGGCGTGGTGAGATCCAGCTCTGTGTTTTCCAGGTAATCGAGGCCCGTTGCAGCGGCCAGCTTTTCGGCAAAAGCGGTTTCCTCGACGAGATTCGCGTCGATCAGCGCCTCGACCAGCGAGGCACGCTTGGCGGCGGCTTCGCCGAGAACGGCTTCGCACTTCGCGACGTCGTGGCAGCCGGCATCGACTGCGATTTTCGTTACCAGGGGAATCAGGGACATGTTTCGTGTTTCGTCAGGTGCTGCAATACTCCACAGAAGTCGAACCCCGTGCAAGGGGATAGGTTGCCCCGCAAATCACAGCCGTTTCGTGTTGAACGGGACGGTTGGAACCTCCGGGCTGGCGTGTTCGTCGAGCTGTGCCTTCAGCTTTTGGATCAAATCGGCATGCTCCGGCTTGTCGGCGAGGTTGGTGTGTTCGTCCGGATCCGTTTCGTGATCGTACAGCTCCCGACCGGCTGCGCCTCCGGCCCAGTCGATGTAGCGCCAGCGTTCCGTGGTGATCGATCGGCCCATCACGTGGCGTTTTCCGCCGTCGAGAGGACGCAGGATCTGCGTAATTCCGACCCCGCCCCATTCCGCTTCCGGGTTTTTCAAAAGAGGCTGCAGGCTGCGCCCGGCCAGTTCCTGGTGTTCGTGCAGGGGCAGTCCGGCGAGATCGGCGACAGTTGGGTAAATATCGACAAATTCCACGATGCGTCGGCAGGTCCGGCCTTTCGTGTCCCCGATGCGCGGATCGGCCATGATGACCGGAGCGCGGGCGGACGGATCGAACAGGGTCCGCTTTTGCCAGAGAAAATGCTCGCCGAGGTGATAGCCGTGGTCGCTCCAGAACACGACGATCGTGTTGTCTGAAAGCCCGAGCCGGTCGAGCGCGTCGAGCAGCGTGCCGACATTCGCATCGACAAAACTGACCGAAGCAAGATAGGCGCGCAGCGCGGGCGTGAGAATGTCATCCTCCAATCCGTAGTCCGGCAGCGGAATGTTGTGGGGAATCGCCGCAGGCGGGATGTCGTCACGATCGTTTTCCGGCACATTTGTCAGCTCGATCTGGACGAGCGGATACTGGTCGAAATATTTTGCCGGGGCGACGTAAGGCGTGTGCGGACGGAAAAACCCGGCCGCGAGGAAAAACGGCTCGTCCTTGTGTTCTTCGAGCAGCCGGACGGCGTCATCGGCGATTTTCCCGTCGGTCTGCTCGCTATCCTCGCCCGCGGAAGGCAACCAGCTCATGGCCGCGCTGATGGCACGGTGCGGTTCCGCATTGAAAATGAGCGGCTCGTCGGCGACATCCCGCCCGATCGGATTGATTACTTCCTGCCACGACGGCGCGTCATCCAGTCCGTTCGTCCCGATGCCTTTCGGGACATTGTAGTGATAGATTTTCCCGACGCGGGCCACGTAATAGCCGTGATTCTTGAACAACTGCGACAGGGTCACTGATTTCGGCTGCGATTCACGGAAATGGCGATCCAGGTCGAACACATCAATCGCGTCCGGCCGCAGGCCCGTCATCACGCTGGCGCGGCTTGGGTTGCAGAGAGGAATCTGGCAGTAGGCCCGCTCGAAAAATACGCCGTGCTCCATCAGCCGGTCGAGGTGAGGCGTTTTGAGTCCCTTCGGACGCGTTTTTCCAAAAACGTTGGCCAAATCATCCGCTGCGATGAACAGCACGTTCGGTTTTTCGTCGGCGATTCCGGCGGTGGCCGGGATGAGGCAGGCGAGAAAGACGGCAGAAAGAAAACGTTTCATGGAAATCGGGAACCGACAGGAGACCTGAAACCGGGCAGCGTGGCAATGCCGCAATCGAATGAAGCGAATGATGAAACAACAGGGTATGATTGATGAACGTACCCTGTTGATTCGTTTTCGGGTCTGATGTTTCTTCGGCGCGATGCCAGCTTCCCCCTCCCTGATTCTCGCCTCCGGCTCGCCCCGGCGGAGTGAATTATTGAATGAATACGGATTCGATTTCACGGTCGTGCCGCCGGACGTCGAGGAAATCGAGGACCCGGAGATTCCCATCGAAGAACTGACCCGGATCAACGCGAAGCTGAAGGCGGAGGCGATCTCGGAAATTCACGGTGGGGATGTCGTGCTGGCGGCGGACACGCTGGTTTTGCTGGACGGGCGGGCTCTCGGGAAACCGGCTGACCTCGCGG
>JABDJT010000343.1 GCA_013003335.1 Verrucomicrobiales bacterium
TGAGCGTTTCGGCCAGGGTGATCTCCTCGTCCGGCAGGGCGGTCAGCTTTTCTGCGTGATGCAGCGGCTCGTAATCCCGCTCGGGACGTCCAGCGAGCCACTCCGTCAAATTGGTCCGGGCGGGATATTTGCCGGTCAGAATACTGGCGCGGCTCGGCGAGCAGACATGACAGGTGGCATAGGCACTGGTGAAACGCATGCCCTTCTTCGCCAGCTGATCGATAGCCGGGGTTTCATGAAATTTACTGCCGTAGCAGCCGACATCGCTCCACCCGAGATCGTCCACGAGAAAGAAAACGATGTTGGGGTGATTCTTTGAGTTCTTGTCCCGAGGCTCGCTTTCGATCCTGACACTTTGCCAGTACGCGAACTCCCAGGCCCAATCGTTCGCGCGGTTCTCGAGCGTCAGATCGACATGCTGGCCGGCGAATTTCGTGAGGTCGACTTCCAGATCAAGCCACTCGTTTTTCACCGTTTCATAACTCACGATTTTGTCAGCGAGTACTTCTTTCCCGGCCAGAACGCGCAGCTGCCAATTCCCGTGGGGATGATAGCTGGCGCGAATTTTGAGCTTGGTTTTCTTCCCCTCCGGCACATCGACGTGCCGCGTCAGGCGACAGGGTACCTCGCGACTTTTCGGATGAGTCTGAAACCCTTTTGCGTTCCGAAAATTGACCAGTTCCTTGACACCACCCTCGCCGACGTTGTGCGGCTCGAAGCCGGGCGCGTATTTGTTGATGATCCGTTTCCACTTGGAAAGCAGCTCGGGGCTCACCGGACCGCGGCCTTTCCGATCGGGCAACTCACCGCTGACCATTCGCCGCGCAACGCTTTCCTGGAGATACGGCATTTTCCCGCCCATTGCCGTGGCCAAAGCTTTTTCGGGATGCTGCACCACCATCGGCTCCAGCGCGAACCAGAGCACCTTCGGGATGTTGTTGTCATCGATATCTTCAGCATGCTGAGCCAGTGCAGAAAGAATCGGCCAGCGCTGATCGAAATTGAGCCGGGTGAGTGCCGAGGCTAGGTAAAGTCGGACGATCGGCGACGGATCGTCCGTCGCCATTTCGAGAAATTTCGTGAGCGCCGCGTCGCCGGGATTCCGATTTTCGCAGAGCAACTGGACCGCCCAGGACCGCAGGTGTTCGTCGTCGTGGGAAAGCAGGGCGAGCAGTTTTTCGCCGCGCTCTCCGGAAAATCCACCCGTCACATGCAGCGCCCAAGCCGCTCGCAATCGCTTCCCGGAGGTCGATGCTCTCGCCAACAATTGATCAAGCGCCGCGTGGACTTTTCCCGCGTCCTTCAATTTTCCGCCCGCCGTCCGGGCGTGCAGTTCAACCCGGGCCTCGCGGACATACCAGTCGTTGGCGTGGTCCTGTAGCGCGACCAGTTCGAGATCGGATTTGGCGGGAATGTCAGGGCGATTCACGAGGGGCTTCGCATCCGTCGGGAGAATCCGGTAAATCCGTCCGCTGTTCGGAAAATTGATCGCGTTTCCGCAAATATCCGTGTCGTGCCAGTCGAGAATGTAAACGCCGCCTTCCGGTCCGATTTGGACGCTGAACCCGACCCAGGCCAGGTCATTCGTCGGCATAAAATCCTCGCCGTGTTTTCCGATGTAACTCGATCCCTTCGGCACCATGTAATCCGTCAGCACAGCATGCTCGTGGATGTTGCACATGAAAAGCTGGTCCCGGTATTTTTCCGGGAAGGCGTCGGCCAAGTAAAACCGCGCGCCGCCGTGAGCCGAGAGGTGAGTGTGATCGCGAATCGTCTGGATGTCCTCAAACACGTAGGGATTCACGTGAGCCTTGGACTGCTTGTGATAGACGCCGCCCTGCACCACATGAAACAGGTGGGGAATCACACAGCACGTCGCGAAGCCGTGACCGAAATCGTTGAAATCAAATCCCCACGGATTTGACAGGCCGCGTGCAAAAATTTCGAATTCTTTCGTGACGGGATGGAGCCGCCAGATTCCCGCATCGAGAAAAATCCGGTCCTCCTTTTTCGCTTCCGGTTTGCCGATGTGGGACTGCGTGAAAACACCCTGGCACCCGTACAACCAGCCGTCCGGCCCCCAGATAAAACTGTTCAGCGTCTCGTGCCGGTCCTGCACGCCCCAGCCATCAAGCAGCACTTCCGGTTTGCCATCCGGCACGTCGTCGCCATCCGCATCAGGGATAAAAACCAACTCCGGCGGCATACCGAGCCAAACTCCGCCATGCCCGATCGCGATGCCCGAGCTGAAGGTGATGTCATCGGTGAACGTTTTCTTTTTGTCAAAAACGCCGTCGCCGTCGGTGTCCTCCAGAATTTGGATTCGGCTGAGCGGCTCGCCTTCCTTGTGGGCGCGGCGGTTGACGTAGTTGTAATTTTCCACGACCCAGATCCGGCCGCGGCTGTCGAAGGTGAACGCGATTGGTTCCCCGATGTCCGGCTCCGCCGCAAAAATCGAGACATCGAATCCTTCGGGAATCGACATTTTCGCGACGGCTTCCTCAGGCTTGAGAAACGGGGCATCGCTCGTTTTGTGTTGCTGGCCGCGCTGGGCATTTCCCAAAGCAGGAAAAACGAAAGCCGCGATCGCGATGCAGGCATTGATTACCCAACGGTTGGCGAAGCGAACGTAGGATGGCTCTCCAGAGCCGTCTTTCAGAGGCTTCGGGGCGGGGTTGCGATGACGGCTCGGGAGAGCCGTCCTACGGTTCTGAATTCGGAAAGTCATTTTGGCAAGTCCACCTGTTCTTTGGTCTGCATGTATTTGAAGAGATCGAGAATCTCTTTTTCGGTCAACGTCTGGAGAAGGCCCTCGGGCATCATCGAAACCGGCGCGGTTTCCCGCGAAACGATGTCGCTTTTCACAATCACGGACTGCTGTCCGATCATGTTCAGCGTCACTTTCTGGTCGTCCTCTGCCGTCACCGTTCCGGACAGGAGTTGGCCGTTCTTCAATTTCACGATCACCATTTTGTAGGCGTCCGGGATGTCCCCACTCGGGTCGAGAATGTTGAGCAGGAGATAATTCAGATCAGCCCGATTCGAGCCCGTCAGGTCCGGCCCGATCACTCCGCCCTGGCCATACATCTTGTGGCAGGCGAGGCAGGCCTTTTGATAAACGACCCGGCCAGCCGAGGCATCCGCCTTTTCCAGTGCCTCCGCCGTGGCCAACTCTTTCGTCTTCGCGATCAACGCCTCCTTGTCATCGGATAATTTTTTGACGCCGTATTTCCTGGTGAATTTTTCGCCTAACAAAACACTCAACGATCGGGCGACGTACGCCGGAATCGCTTCCCGGGAAATTTCCCCGGCCTCGAGCGCGGCAAAAAGTGCTTCGGCGTAGGACTTTCGCGTCGTCAGCGTTTCGATGACCGCCCGCTGCGTGTCAGGCTTGAATTCGGGATAGCGCCGCAGCAAAATCTTCGGCGCGTCCTTCGTCTCGATCGTGCTGAAAGCCCGGATCGCCGGGATGCGAAGCGGTTTTTCATCGATCAATTTTTTCAAAATCGGCCGGAGCGCTTCGTTTTGCTGATTTAGCAGCGAAGCCAAAGCAGCGCGGCGTTCGGCCATCGGGGCTTTCCGATCGGCCAGCAAAATGAGCGCTTTTCCCGTGGCGGATTCATCGCCGAAGATCTGGCTCAGCCGCATCGTAAAACTCCGCACCTCGCCGTCATCACTTTGAGTTAGCTTCGTACTGACCGCTTCCCATTCCGCCGGCGGAGCAACATCTCGCTGGCCCTCCAAGCCGAGCAACATCCCGCTCAACAGGGCAGCCTGTGTCGTCGCGTCGTCGCTTTTTTGCAGGGCTGCGGTGAGCGTTTTCATCGATGCGACAACATCCATTTTCTCCATCATACTCTGTCGGGCCGCGCTCAAATCCGGGATTTCGACCTTCGGTTTCGGTGGAACTTTCGGCTTCGGTTTTCCCTTCGGGTCGAGATTTTGCTGCAGCTCATCATCCGTCGGTGTTCCGGAGGGCACACCGTTCTCCGGCACTTCGACGTGAGCCGTCCAGCAGATCGCGTTCAACACAACCGTCCGGAAATTGTCATCCTGCCAACTCTTGTGATTGTGCGCCCCGGTAAACCCGAAGCCTCGCCCTTTCCCATCCGGCCGATCATAAGCCCACGCGACGTGCTGACTTTCGCCACTGGCCACCGCTTTCCGGACATCCGGATTTCCGCTGCGCGCCCCGTCGGGTCGCTTCAAAGTCTCCAGCCCCGGCACAGCCGATAAAATCGGAGTGACACCTTTCAGTTCGGGCACAAATTTCATGTGGTAATACCACTCATCATTGAGCGAAAAAGTGGTCAGCCCCCGCGAAATCGGGTGGTCGGGAAATGTTTTGAATTCCGGTTCCCAATGCGGATTCACCGACCAGTTCAGCGCGCAGTAGCCGCCCATCCATTCCAGAAATTTCTTCGCCGGCGGCCCGAATTCCGCCTCCGTTGCCCAGTGAATCATCACCACGCCCGTCCCCTTTTTCATGATCGCATCGAATTCCGCGAGCTTCGGATTCAGCAAATGGCCTTTGTGCCCGGTGCAGAAAATCACGATCGTCGCCGCGTCGTTCAAAACGGCCGGGTCCTTCGGGTATCCGACGTCCGGAAGAACAATCGCTTCGACCGGCAGGCCCGATTCGTTCAGGCGTTTCGCCAGAATCATGTTTCCCGCCCGATGCTCGTGCGCCATCGGCCCGTGGCTCGGTTTGCCGGAAATGAAAACGATCTTCGCGCGTTTTTCCTGCGCGAAGGTCAGGCCCGACAGGAGTATCAGGAAAATGGTCAGGGTGGATTTCATGAATGAAGAGGGTTGGTTTGACGATTCAACAGGGTTGGATCGTACTGGCGAAACGAACCAACAGGGTCTGTTCGGCGAACCAACCCTGTCGCCTCGTTAATAAAGAAGTTTACGAGCTGAGACTCCATTCCGGCAGCCGCACGATCTCGCCGCCCTTCTGCGCGGATTCGTGAGACAAAATTCCGCACAATGTGATGTTTGCGGATTGAATGGCGTTCGGGTAGCCTTCGCCATTTCCGCGAAGCAGCTCGACAAATTGATGCACCAGATGCGGGTGGGAACCGCCGTGGCCGGCTCCCTGGGTGAAGCTGAGATGCTCTTCGCCATCGTCGCCGCCGTAAACTCCGCCTTGCGTGAAGAGCGCAATTTCGTCCGGCAATAGATGGCCGTAGTCCGGGCTTTTCACTTCTTCGGGAATTTCCGGCTCGGGTTTCTTCGCCGTGTGAACGACGAGCGGTTCGTGCTCGATCAGCGGCCATTCGACCGATTTTTTCGAGCCGTAGACTTCGATACTTTCGCGATACTGACGCGCCACGTCGAAAAGCGATCGGTAAACCTGGGCACTGAGATCTGACTTGTGAAATTTGATGTGGGTCGTCTCAACCGCATACGGCGAGCCGTAGCAATCGTGCATTTCCTCTCGAATGGTCCCGCTGGGAAAACAGCTGACGTATTCCGCTTCATTCCTCGCGAGGCCGAGCACTGGTCCGACGCAATGAGTTGCATGATGCATCGGCGGAAGCCCCGGCCAATAACCCGGCCAGCCGTCCATATCCTGTTGGTGACTCGCTTTGAGAAACTGCAATTTCCCGAGCTCGCCGGAGTCGTAGAGCTCTTTCATGAAGAGAAATTCACGGGCGTAAACGACCGTTTCCATCATCATGTAGTGCAATCCGGTCTCGGCGCTGAGCTCGACTATTTTTTTGCAATCTTCCTCGCTGGTGGCCATCGGCACTGTGCAGGCGACGTGTTTCCCGGCCTGCATCGCTTTCAGCGTGTGCTCGGCGTGATCGGGAATCGGTGTGTTGATGTGGACCGCGTCGATGTCCGGGTCGGCGAGCAACTCGTCATAGTTCGTGAACCGTTTTTCGACACCGAATTTGTCGCCGATTTCGTTGAGCGAATCTTCGTTTCGCTGGCAAATCGCGACGATGTCTGACTGCGCGTGGCGTTGGTAAATCGGGATGAATTCCGCGCCGAATCCGAGTCCAATGATGGCTATGCGTGGATGATCGATAGGACTGCTCATGGGCGGAATTCTACGCGGTTGAGCTGATTGAGTCTTGCCCGTTTTGGCCTTTTTTATTAAAAAATGGCCATAGAAGGGAAAGCTGACATCACGCGTTTGAGGAGGGAATTTTTGGCTGAAATCAAAAATCATGCTGGTCTCCCATGCTTGTTTGATCATCTCGAAGGTGTTGCCTTTTTCGTTAAAAACCGGCGCTTTCAAATTGTGTTTGCGAATCGTAATTTTTTCAGCCGCCTCGGATTTATTGAAGAGTATGAGGTCGTCGGGAAAGTCGACTTTGAGTTGTTTCCGAAACCTCTTGCCGAGAAATTCCGCCGCGACGACGAATCCGTTCTCGCGACCGGGACACCGATGCCGCAGATGGTAGAGCTGTTTCTCAGTCGGCAGGGTTTACCGGACTGGTTTGTAACAAACAAGGTTCCCGTACTTGATGCTTCGGGGAAACCAGCCGGGGTCATGGGAACCGTTCAGCGGTATGATCACTCGAGCGGACTGGCTTCGGGCGATGCGGTAATTGCCCGGGCGGTCAAACTCCTGCTGGACCGACCGGATGGAATTCGATCATTGGCTGAACTGGCTGAGTCGCTTGGGATTGCGTACCGCAGTTTCGATCGCCGGTTCAAACAGCAGACTGGATTGACCCCGAAACAGTTTCTCGGCCGCAGCCGGATTCAACTTGCCTGCGAAAGATTACGGGACACGCCGGATTCGATTGCTGAAATTGCGATCGATCTTGGATTCTGTGACCAGAGTGCGCTGACTTCGCAGTTTCGAAACCGGATGGGACTGACACCGCTGCGCTACCGAAGGCAGTTTGGGCGTTGATCCCTCTCCCTGGATACTTCTTTCTCTCATTCCGCGTGGCGTTTGCACGGCTGGATATGCAGGACGATGATCGCTGTGCATGTCCAACTGCTGTGATCACCCGAATCCATCCGACGAGTCCGATGAATCGTGCCATTCTGACGGCAAAGGAAAGTTCGACTGGCTTCTCTGGGTTTCACTCGTGATTGTCGCTGCGGCCTATCTCGCTCACCTGATATTTCATGACCGGGTTGTGGGCATGACATTTTTTGGACCGTTTTGCCACGGGACGTTCGAGTTGATGAACAAGATGTGGTGGGGGCTTATCGCGGGTATTCTTTTCGTCGGATTGCTGGCAAAGATTCCGAAAGAATTTGTCATGGCAGTCCTCGGGAAAGGCGGCGGACTCAAGGGATTATTGAGGGCGACCTTTGCCGGATTGCTTCTGGATCTCTGTAGTCACGGAATTCTCCTTGTCGGGTTACAGCTATACCGTCGTGGTGCCAGCCTTGGTCAAATGATGGCGTTCCTGATCGCAAGCCCGTGGAATTCCATGTCCCTCACCATCATCCTCATCAGTTTGATTGGTTGGCAGTGGACCGTGATTTTTCTGGTTGTGTCGGCAGTGATAGCTCTGGTCTCCGGTCTGATCTTTGAATTCCTGGTCCGGAAAAATGTTCTGCCGGCGAATCCGAATACCATCGATTTGCAGGATGATTTTCGCTTTTTTCCTGAGGCAAAAGCCTCCCTGAAGAAGACGCGATTCAATGGTGCGTTCCTGATCGGGACCGTTCGGTCCGGCCTCTCGGAGTCGCGGATGATCCTGAGATGGATTTTCTTCGGCACGGTGGTGGCTGCCGTCTTGCGCGGTGTGATGCCGAATGACGAAACATTCGCGAATTGGTTTGGACCTTCCCTCGCCGGACTTGGTTTAACTTTAATTGCCGCAACAATAATCGAGGTCTGTTCCGAAGGTTCGAGTCCGATCGCTGCGGATTTGCTCACGCGTGGGAAAGCTCCCGGGAATGCCATGACATTTCTCATGGCCGGTGCGGCGACTGACTATACGGAAATACTGGGCCTGAAGGAAGCAACCCGATCGTTTAAAATTGCGATCTTTTTGCCCCTGGTGACCGTCCCCCAGGTGCTCGCCGTCGGATGGTTTTTGAATCGCTTCGCCGGTGGGTGAGGCGGAGTTTCAGGGCGAACCATTTTGATGACCGCCAGGTCAGGCGATCACGCCTTTCATGACTTCGCCGAAGTCGCGTTCCAGTCTTTTCCGGCCGGGGACTTCGAGTTTGCGCGGGTCGAGGCCCATCAAATGGAGGACCGTGGCGTGTAGATCGGTGACGTAATGGCGGTTTTCGACGGCGTGAAATCCGAGTTCGTCGGTCGCGCCGTAGATGTGGCCTTTTTTGGTGCCACCTCCGGCCATGACGACGTTGAAGCCGTGCGGGTGATGATCGCGGCCGTTGCCGGTCAATTTTCCGCCCCGGGTTTCTGCTCCCGGCGTCCGGCCGAATTCGCTGCCCCAGACCACGAGGGTTTCATCGAGCAGACCGCGGAGTTTCAGATCGCGAATTAGTGCGGCGACCGGCTGATCGACCTGCTTCGCACG
>JABDJT010000363.1 GCA_013003335.1 Verrucomicrobiales bacterium
ATGCGCCCGATCGTCCAAACCAGCCACGTTTCGAGAGAAGTGGAAAGTTCTTCATCCTTCAACGCTGCCCGGAGCAATGGCAGGGAAGGCTCGCCCTGCGCGATCAATTTCTCCTGCGCGTTCGTCCGCCACGCCGGAACATGACTTCCCAGATCGCCGATCAGGCTGCGCTCGCCTTTTTTGATCGGCGTCCGGTTCTTCGGCATGAGCCGGTATATCCGGCCTTCGTTGGCAAGTTGGTCATTTTCGTAATGCGCGCCGTATTGCCGCCCCCAACTCGCCACCCAAAGTGCCTCGTCCGGCCCCATTTCGAGATCGACTGGATCGAAGGCGCGCCCGGTACTGAGCGGCATACTGCGCCCGCCTTCGGCATGCGCGATCACCTCCAGTTCTTCCCGGTCCGGCTTCCGCCACGCGCCATCCCATTTCGTCTGGTAAATCAGCACCTCGCGATTCAGCCAGTCGCTGATGAAAAAGCTACCGCGATATTTTTCCGGCCAGCTTTCCAGCCCGCAAAAAATCACGCCCGCTCCCGATCCTTCAAACAGGGGCCCGCTTGACGGAGCGGTAGGCAGGTGATCGTCGCCTTTCCAATCGTAACTCCACGTATGCCCCCAGCCAAAATGCGACCCGTAAAACGGCGCGAAAATCTTATCGCCCATGGTTTGATCGTTATCTGTACCAAGCCAGTTAAACTCGTCATCGAAGGCAATGTCCCAGGGATTTCGGAAACCCCGTGAAACGATTTCGAGGTTCAAGCCGTCGTCCTCACAGCGCAAAATTCCGCCGGTCACGCCCCAGTCATCTCTCGGGTCCTGGTAATTTTTTTCGTAATTCGCTGCCGTGAATTTTACCGGCTGCGGCTCCAGCGTTTCCGCCGGCAATTCAACGCCCCACAACTCGCGAAACGCCGCCGGAGCAATACGATCCGGCAGAATCGTGAGTCCCTTCGAATTTCCCTTCGACATGTAAAGCCGGCCGTCCGGCCCGAAATTCAAGCCATGCAACCCGTGCTCCAGGTTCCCGAGATCGGTGAAAACGCGGATGTATTCGTCAGCCACATCATCCCCGTCGGTATCGCGAACGCGGGTGAGCTCCGGCGCATTCGCGATCCAGAGCCAGTCGCCCTTCCACGCCAGCCCCTGGATCGCATTGAAACCCGTCGCGAATTCTTTGCGCGTTTCCGCTTTCCCGTCCCCGTCTTCATCCGTCACGATCCAAACCGAATCCGGCGGCGTGTCCGGCTTCGGCGCCCGATACTGCGGCCCCATCCCCACGCAAAGTCGCCCCCTCGAATCAAACGTCATCGCGCACGGATTTCGCACAATCGGATCGCGGGCGAAAAGCGAGACTTCGATATCGTCCGGGACAACGGGAAAATCCTCTTCCGCCCGCGCAGTTTGAAAGAGAAGAAGGGCTACCATGAAGCACCAGGCGAAGTTGAACGAAACAACAGGGTACATTCGGTGAACCAACCCTGTTGATTCGAAAAAGGCGCGCGGCTTCATAGTCACAGGTATCTTCGGATCACCCTGCCTGTGAAATCAAGATACGGGTTGAAATCCAAACGACGGAATCGGTTTTGACTTTTTATCCGCCTGACAAGGTCGAGAAAAGCCAGATCAGCGGGATGACCGTGACCATCACTACGAGAATGAGCAGGCTCCCTACCTTGATGAAATCGAGGAAACGGTATCCGCCCGGCCCCATCACGAGAACGTTGGAAGGGTGGGAAATCGGGCTCGTGAAACTGGCCGATGCCGCCATGGCGATGGCGATGACAATCCAACGCGGTTCAATGCCGAACCCTGCGGAGGCGTCGATCCCGAGGGAGGTCATGATCACGACCAGCGCGGCGGTCGGAATGATGGTGGTCGCGAGTGCCGTGAGAAGATAGAGACCGATGAGCAGGCCCCACGGGCCGAGAGGTTCGGCGGCGGCGGCCACGCCCGAAGCCATCCAGGTGGCGGCGCCGGTATCTTTCATCGCCGTCCCGAGGGGAATCATGCAGGCGATCAGGAAGACGGCCTTCCAGTCGATCGCGCGATGGGCTTCGTCGATGGAAAGGCACCGCGTGACGATCATGAGGGTGCCTCCCGCGACCGCAGCAATGGCAACCGGGAGAAAGCCGACGAGGACGGAAGCAATCACCGCAACCATGATCAGCGATGCGAGAATCGCTTTTCCCGCTCCGGCCGGTTCACCATCGGCTCCGTCTGATCGGGTCAGCAAAAGAAAGTCGGGATCTTTCGCCAACTCGTCGATTTTTTCGACCGGCCCGGAGAGAAGAAGGGCGTCGCCAAACTGCAGGGTCATGTTGCGCAAATGCGAACGAAAGGATCGGCCCTCGCGCCAGATCGATTCGACGCGCAGTCCGAACCGGTTCCGAAAATTCACCTGCTTCAGCGTTTTCCCGGCGAGAGAGTTCCGGGGAGAAAGAGTCACCTCGCAGTGAGCCCGCTCGGTGACGGAAGCCAGCGGGTCCGAATCGGGCGCTTCCTCGATTTCGAGCGATTGAACTCCGCGGATCAGGGAAATGCTCCTGCGGTTCCCGTGCACGAGCAGCTTGTCGCCCTCGAGAACTCTCTCCTCACTGTCAGGAAAAAGTATCGATTCCGGCTTGCGGGCGATCCCGAGAACACGCAGCCCGAGATCCTCCGCCAGCCCGGTTTCGCGAAGTTCCAGGCCGGTCAGGTAAGACTCCGCGGGAATCGCCATCTCCAGCAGTGCCTCGCTGTCCGGGTAGATGTCGGAAATACTTTCCTCCGCGATCAGCTCAAGATCCTCGAAATCTCCCGGCTCCCGGAGAGCGGGCAACGATTCTTTCTGAATTTCGATCTGGAGACGATTCCCAGCCCGGAGTCGATGGGATGCGATGCCGTTCCGTTTCACCCCGTCCTCGTCACGGATCGAGTGGAGATGCGCATGGAAGCGATGCCGAAAATCAGTTTCACGGACTGTGAGACCGTCCAGGCTGCTGTCCTCCGCCAGGGTCGCGGAGATGAGGACCAGTTTTTTCAGGGCAAGCAAACCGGCGATCTCCGCTCCGCTGGCCAGCTCGAATGCCTGCCATTTCCGAAAGGCTTCAAAATTCTCCATGTTGCCCTCAACCATGAGCCGATCGCCTTTTCTCACCACAGTGTTCCCGACAATTTCAGTGATCCGGTTCCCCTCGCGCTCGATGGCTGACACGTGAAACCCGAGAAGCTGAGCGAGCCGGGTTTCCTCCAGGGTTAATCCGTCGAAAGGCGAGTCACCGGTGACGTGTAGTTGCAAGACCTGTTCCTCAACTGCGTGGGCGTAGTGGAAGCCATCCTTTTCCCACTCCTCCCGAAATCGCTCGGGTAGTTCCTTCGGGAGAAGCCTGCGCCCGACGAAGGCCATAAAGAGAGTTCCGGTGATGAGTGCCGGCACGCCGATGGGCGCAAAATCGAAGAGCGAAAATGGCTCGTGTCCTGCCTCGGCCAGGGTATTCGATGCGACCAGGTTGGGAGGGGTTCCGATGAGGGTGGTCAAGCCACCGAGAAGGGAAGCAAAAGCCATCGGCATGAGAAGCCGCGACGGCGAAGTGCGGGTTTTCCTCGCGATATCCATCACCACCGGAAGCATGAGCGCGGCCACCCCGATATTGCTCATGAAAGCGGAGAGCCCTCCGGTAGTCAGCATAATGACGATAACGAGCCCGGTCTCCGATGTTCCCGATACCTTGAGAATCTGCCGCCCGATCAAGTCCGCGATCCCTGCCGCGCTGAGCCCGGCACTGAGAATAAACATCGCCCAGACCGTGATCACCGCCGGGTTGCTGAATCCGCCGAGGGCTTTCTCGGGAGTTGTCACTCCGCTCAGGGCGAGGACCGAGAGAACAACAAGGGCAACCACATCCATACGGAGCTTTTCCGTCACGAAAAGCACCAGCGCACCAATCAGGATGAGGAGGACAATGGCGATTTCCCCTGTCATTTTCGGAGAGATAAGCGGGCATCGCCGGCATAGCGAAGAGTTTTGCCGGGACGCGTTGGTTATATTGAACCCGGATCAATTCAGCAAGGCCGCTTCCCTGTTGGTTGCTGGTCTCGCCAAAAAAAACGAAACTCACGCTTCCCGTTGAACGTCGACGGAGACCTCCAACTGTCGATGAGCCCCTCCCCCGTAGAAATCGCCTTCGACGGGGGAAACATCGGCGTAGTCTCTGCCCACGGCCACGGTGATGTAATCCCGATTCATAACTTTGTTGTTCGTTGGATCGAGCCCGTACCAGCCTCCTTTTTCCGGGATGAAAATTTCGAACCAGGCGTGAGACGCCTGGGTGCCCCGAAGCTTGTCATGATCCGGATCAAACAGATATCCGCTGACATACCGGGCCGGAATCCCCAGCGACCGGCACATGGCAATGCAAACATGGGAGAAATCCTGGCAGACGCCATGACGGTGTTGAAAGGCCTCGCCCGAATTCGTCGAGACCTGGGTTGCACCGGGGTCGTAGCGAAAATTTTCGTAAACGTATTGCATGATTTGGTAGCCAGTCTGAAAAACGTCGGTGGAACCGTCCTGTGCATCGAGTGCGGCTCTCCAGATTTCAGAATCGAGCAAAACATACCGGCTGCCCTGGAGAAAATCGTGGCAACGCTCCATCCGCCGGCAGGCGGCCAGTTCGTCGTGAGAACAGCCGTACGGAAAGGCTTCGACATCGATTTTCGACCATCGCTCCACCACCGAATGCGATTCGATGAAGAGATTGGAATGATTCTCCGCGATCTCGAACCGGTGGACGGTATTCCGGTTCAGATCCTCAAAATGCTGGAGGGGAGCAGTCGGGCGAACTGTCAGCAGGAAAAATCGAAGCTGCTGCCAGGGGGAATCTCGTGGACAGAGACGAAGTTGATTGGAGGAGCGATTGGCTGGCTCGCCGTACGTGTAAACCGTTCGATGAATGATCCGCAATCGTTGTCCCGGCCGGTCCAAAGCGGGATTTTCAGGAAATCTTTCCCGCGACTCATTGCTGCTGCTGTTGTTGCTGCTGGTTGTAGGCATGGACATAGCGGGAATCGATATTCAGCGATTGGAGTTCCGAAGGCAACAGCACATACGTCTCGAAGATTTTCTGGCTGATCTCGTTAAAGTTGCGTTGCAATTGGTCCACGTACGCCGACAGCCCGGCCTGCGCCACGTCATTGGGGTCGGCAAAATCTAGCCCTGCCAGAGCTGAACCGGTTAATCGCTCCGCTTCATTGCTGTATTGCCCTTGCGGAGTGCCGGAAATGGCATGGAGGACTTCGTTCAACCGACGCAGACAGAACCGGACAGACCGGGGAAAGCTATCCGAGAAGATCAGGAGATTGGTCACCTTCCACTCGTCGACCGCGTCCCCGTATAGATCCCGATACGCCGGACCGGCGCTGCACGACCCGAGCACCGTGCCCCATGGCGCGGCTGATCTTGCCCCCTGAACGCGATGGGGAATGTCGAGAATCCGGCTGGTTTTGTCCGCCCGTTCCAGGCAAATGCCGGCCTGGATAAAATGCCAGCCTTCATTTTGCGGAACCGTCGCATCAGTAATCCCCTGGAAAAGCAGGGAAAACCGGATGATGCGGGCAAAAAAATCTTCGGGCCGGGAAGTCCATTCAGCAGCCCCCTGTGATTTCAAAAACAGGTGGAGCGTATTCAACTCCAGCCACATCTCCGAGGAAATCTGGTCACGAACCATCCGGGCATTTTCCCGGGCTTCACTGACAGAGGCCACGATGCTGTCCGGATTTTTCGGATCGAGCATCAGGAAATCCGGAATGGTCAGTTCGGGACGTTCCGCGACGGCTTCGTTATACGCGTCCACCAGCGCGGTCGCTTCCAGCACGGGACGCCAGAATGCAAGGGAATCCGCCCGCTGAGAGGTCGTGCTGTCGAGTTCGAGGGACGAATTCGCCTCGACAAGGCGGGCAACATTCCCGGCCCGCTCGATATAGCGCGCCATCCAGTACAAGCTGTCGGCAACCCGGGAAAGCATGAGATCAGTCCTCCTCCTGTCGCCGTTTCAAAACCCAGGTGTCTTTCGATCCACCACCCTGGGACGAGTTCACGACCAGGGAATCTTTTTTCAGGGCAACGCGGGTGAGACCACCCGGCATGACCGTGACGCGGTCTCCACTCAGCACGAAGGGCCGCAAATCCACGTGACGTCCTTCAATCCGGCCATCCTCGCAAAAAGTGGGATGACGTGACAGGTTCACCACCGGTTGAGCGATATAGTTACGGGGCGTCTCTTCGATACGCCTGCGGAACTGCTCCCGCTCCTCCGCGGCAGCCGTTGGCCCCATCAGCATCCCGTATCCACCGGATTCATTGGCCGCCTTGACGACCAGCTTGTCGAGATTCTCCAGTATGTATTTGCGATCATTGTCATCCCACGCCAAATACGTCTGCACATTCGGCAGGATCGGTTCCTGGTCGAGATAGTAACGGATCATGTCCGGCACGTATGCATACGTCACCTTGTCGTCGGCGACTCCTGTTCCGATCGCATTCGCCAGAGTCACATTCCCCCGCCGGTAGGCTTCAATCAATCCCGGCACGCCGAGCGCAGAATCTTCACGAAACACTGTCGGATCGAGAAATTCATCGTCAATCCGACGGTAAATCACATCAACCTGGACCAGCCCTTTCGTCGTTCGCATGTAGATGAATCCATCGGAGGCAATCAGATCACGTCCTTCCACAATCTCAATCCCCATTCGTCGAGCCAGGAAGGTGTGTTCGAAATAGGCACTGTTATACACCCCCGGCGTAAGCAACACGCACATTGGATCCGACTTCCCGTGGGGTGCCACATCCTGCAACGTCCGGAGCAAAGCCGCAGTGTATCCGTCCACCGGCTCGACCTGCATTCTCTGGTAAAGCCGCGGGAACGCCCGTTTCAGCGCCGTTCGATTTTCCAACACGTAGGAAACTCCCGAGGGACATCGTCCGTTATCCTCCAGGACGAGATAATTCCCGTCGTCGTCGCGGATCAAATCCGTCCCGCAGATGTGAATGTAGATATCGCGGGGCACCTTCAGACCCCGGAATTCCGGCCGGTAATGCTCGGCCGATTTGATGACATGCTCCGGAATAATCCCGTCCTGAATGATTTTCTCTTCGTGGTAAATATCATAGAGAAAATGGTTCAGCGCCGTGATACGCTGAATCAGGCCGTTCTCGATTTTTTCCCATTCATCAGCAGGAATAACGCGCGGCAACGGGTCAAAAGGAAAAATGCGTTCCGTTCCATCATCGTCCCCATACACCGTAAACGTGATCCCGTGCTCCAGGAACGAGCGATCCAATCTCCGCCGCTTGGCGTCGAGATCATCCTCCGTCAGCTCACGAAACCGGTCCCGAACCACCCGGTAATGTTCCCGGGGGCCCTGGCTGTCGCCGGCAAACATCTCATCGAAGAACTTGCCGCAATTGTACTGATCGAAAAACACGAGAATTAAACCTGAACCCCGATTTTTAGCAGGTTTGGTGCCAATCGGCTATGACCTTCCGGATAATCGGCAGGGTACGGATCCTCTTTTTCCCCGTTGAAAGACAGCCACGAAACCTCACCACCCGTGGCGTTTCTTAAATGCATCCAGCGCCTCCTTTTCCCCCGGCAAATCGACGTGCACGATCTGCCCGATCAGGCCCGTATCCGGGTCGACCTCAACTTCCTGGGCGCATCGATGAACGAGCTGTTCTCCCTCATTTGTAATCCGGTCCGTGTAATCGATTCGCTCCCGTGTCTCTGAAAGTGCTGAAACCGAGCTTTCATACACCACCCGATCGAACGATTTCCGGCCCTTGCCGCCATTGTCCCGATACGTCGCGATGATCGCATCGGCTCCTTCGATCACTTCTCCGCGGATTTCATACCGGCAGTCATCCGCCAGGATCGCTCGGGCCGAATCGTAGTCCTCCGCATCCAATGCCTCTGCCAGAACGGTTGCCGGAGAAGTTCGGGACTCGAAACTCATCACACCCCAACGAACCCCGCTCTTGCACGGGAATCAACCCGGACCAGCCGCGATCTTTCGCTGCCGGAAATTGCAGTCTCCCGCCCGGTATGATTCAATCCTGTCACGCCACCCCATGAAAAAAACCTCCCGTCACCGGATTTTCGCCTGCTTTCTCTTTCACTCGATATCGGCTTTCGCGGGAGAAAAACCAAACGTGTTGCTGATCCTGGTTGATGACCTGAAGCCCGCGCTCGGCAGCTACGGAGATCTGCTGGCGAAAACACCGAATGTGGACGCGCTGGCAAAACGCGGAACGCGTTTCGAACTCGCTTTCTGCAACCAGGCGGTGTGCGCCCCGTCACGGTTCACGCTCATGCTGGGGGCACATTCGACGACAACCGGCCTCTACGGGCTCGGCAGCCACCTCCGCCAGTCCATGCCGGATGCGGTGACGTTGCCGCAGTAT
>JABDJT010000387.1 GCA_013003335.1 Verrucomicrobiales bacterium
TTGATGGTTCCCTGACGTGGTTGTTCCCCGCCCTCGCGGCACTTGTCTACGCCAACCCTGTTCATCCGTTTTCGCCCAACAACTTGGGAAAGTTTTTACCCAGGATCAGGCGCTTGTCTTCTTCGTCGATTTCGGCGGCGGTGACCTTGCTCAGCTCGGTCCCGAGCGATCGGGAGGGGAGGTGACTGCCGAAGATGATGCGGTCGGCGCCCAGTTCGCGGACGGCCATTTCGATGAATCCGGCCGTGGCGTCGAATCCGCTGGTTTCGATCAGGATGTTCGGTGAATCGCGTACGGCGCGGATCCCTTTTTCCCACTCGCCGCCAGCATGGGCGCAGATGAATTCCTGATTGGGAAATTTTGCGGCCAGTTCGGCCAGCTCGGTCGGAGTCGAGATTCCGGGCCCGGGTTTTCCGCCGGTCACCAACCAGGTGTGCTGCATGATGACCCCGCCGAGTTCGGCGATTTTTTCGATCAGTGGCGGAACATTTTCGTGACTGCAGGGCAGGGCACCGGGGCCACCGCCCGGGAAGTAGACGCCACGCATCGGGCCGTCGCCGATCCAGCGGTCGAGGGCGTTTTTCGAGGCCGTCACGTCATTCGCGTTCAGCTGAATCATGCCGAACAGCAGATCAGGCCAGCGTTTGATCGGTTCGAGGACGAGATCCGGTTTTTTCTGAACGAGCGATTCGAAATCCGGATCGCCGGTCGTTCCGATTCCGACGTGCGGAAAAAAGCAGAGTTTCTCGAACTTCGCGATCTCAATGGCCCGCATGGAGCGCTCGATCTCCGCGATGAGTCGGCTTTTTCCGTCCGGACCGGGATGCCCGTGGGAAGGAGTGAAATAGGAATCCCAGATTCGATAGCTCCGCAGCGTTTCTTCGTCCGGCAATCCAAAATCCGTCGCCTTCATTTCGCCATCCACCTTTCTGCGTTGGCCTGGAGAATCTTTCGCAGGACTGCTTCGGCAGGATTCGACTCGAAAATCCGGATGAGAGTCGCCTCGGGGATGAGAAACGGGGCGTGCGTGCCGAAGCAGACGCGTTCGGCCGGAACCGAGTCCAGCAGCGTGGCGACTCCGTCGGTCGATTCCGTGCGGGCGAGATCGAACGAGATTTCCGGGCGGGCGGCGAGCTTTTCGAGGACGGCTCCCCGGGGCCGCCAGTTCAGGATCTGGATTTTCCCGATCGCGAGATCGGCCAGCGGAGCGAGATCGACGTCGTCGGCCCGGAATTGTTCCGGCTGCGTGCGGACGTCTTCGAACAGGGCGGCGATTTGGACGAGGACACCGGATTGAGCCGCCAGTTTGAGCAGAGTTTTGAAGCGGGGATCGGTGAGCCGGAAGCCGTGGTAATTGGGGTGGAGGCGGATTCCGGGCATTCGGTGAACTTCGATGCACTCGCGGAAATCACGCTCCCAGCCGGGTAGAGCCGGATTCACGGTGCCGACGGGAACCAATTCCGGATGGCCGGCGCATTCGTCGGCGAGCGCCTGATTGACGAGTCGGACGTCCCGCTGGACGATTCCATCGAAGCTTCCGGCGAGGGCTTGCGCGATCCCAAGTTGCTTCATTTTGGCCAGCAGCTTCCCGGTTTCATCAAGCGGCAGCCGGCGGAACGGCCAGCGGAACAGGCTGACGTTCGTATCGATGATGGAGATTCCGGCTTCCTGCGCGAACCCGCGAAACGAAACCCCCAGGCCGGCAGCGACGGTGGAATGAAGGACAGCGCGGCGTTTCATCGGCTTCCAGTGTATCGAAAGCCAACTGCCACGCAATTCCGGAAGGGGCCGGAAGGGTGCTTCCGTCCAATTCTCCCATACGGTAACTTGCAGTTTCGGGAGAGCGGGTTTCTAATAACGCGAGGGATAACCGGATCATAGCGTTCCGAACAGAACTGACCATCCCGGGAACCGATGGACGAACGATTTGCTGACAACCTGCTCTTCCAGGGGATACCCGAGGAAGTTGCAAGGGACTTGAATATCGAGATCAAGGAGTGCTCCGCCAGGAAGGACGAGATTCTTTTTGATGACGGTGATTCGGGGGAGCATCTCTACATGGTACTTGACGGGCAGGTGCGAATTTCCAAGAAAGGCCGCGGAGGAAAGCAGGAAACTCTTTCCATCCAGGGCCCGGGCGATTTCTTCGGGGAGATGGCGATTCTCGACGGGAACGAGCGATCGGCCCGTGCCACGGCCGCTTCGGACGTCGTGCTGGGGAAAATCGACAAGGAGGGGCTGGACCAGTTCCTGTCTCATTCGTCGGTGACTGCCAGGCAGTTTGCCCGCCTCGTGACGGAACAACTGCGCAGCGCCAACTCGGTATTTATCGACAAATTGATTCAAACCGAGCGACTCAGTCTCCTGGGAACGATGATGACGGGAATCGTTCATGATTTCCGGAACCCGATCGCCACGCTGGGGATGATGGGGCATTACCTGACCAACCAGGAAGATCCGGTGTTGATCGAGCTGGGGGAGATCGCGATCGATTCGATTGAGTCCATCAAGTCCATGGTCCAGGAACTGCTCGATTTCTCCCGCGGAGAAACCAAGATGGTCCTCGTTCCGACGACCGTAACCGACCTGCTGGAAAATCTGGATGAGCAGATCTTGCGGCGGGTGGAGGGTTCGGGGGTAACCGTCAAGCGCGAGATTGACTACGAAGGAGTCATCACGGTCGATACCCACCGGTTCCAGAGGCTGGTGCAGAATATTATCAAGAATGCCTGGGAGGCGATGAAGCGGGACGGAACGTTGACTGTGCGGGTTTTCCGCGACGGGGATGTGGTCGAATTTCAAATTGAAGATACCGGGTGCGGGATCCCGCCGGAGATTCTCGCGAAAGTGTTTGAGCCTTTCGTGACGCACGGGAAGTCGAATGGAACCGGCCTCGGGATGGCGATCGTAAAGTCCGTAGTGGAAGCACACCAGGGCACAATCCGCATGGAGAGCGAACTGGACCGGGGCACGACCTGCTTCATCCGGTTGCCACTGTGCCCGCCCGACTGGGTGGCCGAAGAAAAAGGCCCCGAACAGTCGCAGGAAGAAAGCGCGGCCTAGCGCCCTTCGAGGGCATTGCTGATCAACCGCCGCAGGTGGGCCTGGTGAGCGTTTTCGGCGTTTTCGGGCAGGTGTTTTTCGAGCAGGTAAATGGCCTGGGACCGGGCTTGCGGGCCGTATTCGCTGTCGGATTTCAGGCCGCTGATCTTGATGAGGCGATTGATGTAGTTGAGCTGGAGGCCTTCGCGGAACGTGTTCCTTTCGCCATCCATGATCGCCGAGTCGAGATGCCGCATCGCTTCCGCCAGCTCGTAGTCGTTTCCATACAGGTTGGAGTCGACCATGCGCTGAAGGGTGTTCTTATGGAGAAGATGATTCAGCGCTGACGACTGGATTGAGGCGACGGCGGAGTGAATTTTCGGATCTTCGTTGGCATCGAGATCGAAGTGTTCGAAGCCGCGGCGTTGCAATTGCAGGCGGGCGATCAGGTCGGCCGGGATGAAAGAAAATGAATCCGGTCCGAAGACGAATTTTTCCAGTGCTTCAGCAGCGCGTTTTTGTTCGGCCGCCGGAATCGGCTGAAACGGGGCGGGTGCGGCTCCATTTTGACCGACGACCGAACGGTCGATCTGCAC
>JABDJT010000418.1 GCA_013003335.1 Verrucomicrobiales bacterium
CGGCTGGACTGAGCAGCGTGGAAATTGAACCGCGGATTCTTGATGGCGTAGTTGGCGAGTTTTGCCATATCGCGCGCGGTGGAGTATCCCGGCCGCCCCATGACGGAAAGGCCGTGGGCATTTTCAAATTTCGTGCGGTTCATGTCAAGGCGCTCGGCCAGGGCGTTCATTTGCTCGACGAATACCAGCATGCCATTGCGTCCCCCGGCCTGCCGGCTCATCTGCCAGCCGAAATGGAGTGCCAGGGCTTCAGCCGCAACGGGATCGCGGGCGAGAATCATGGAGGAAACGGCGTCGCGAACGGAAATGCGGTCACCCGGCTGGAGTCCGAGCGGGTTGGCCTGTCCAAATTGAGGAGCGGTATTGGGAATAGCGATCAGGGAGCCTTTGCTGATACTGTTCGCTCCAATCCAATCGAGCACGACCATGGCCGTGGCAACCTGAGCCAATCCAGCGACGGGTCGCTTTTTGTCCGCGTTTTGTTCCGCGAGAATCTTTCCGTAATTCCAATCGACCACGATAAAGCTGTCCTGCCCACCGTAATAAGCACTCTGCCCGGTTCCGCTGAAGCCGCCCGGTGACGGAGACGGTTCGTCATTCCAAAAGCAACCTGATGTGCCGAATCCGGCCACGAGAGCCAGCGTCCCTGCACGGAACAGATTTGAATTTTTTAAAAAATTAGCCATTTTCCCGAAGTTTTGAGGGTTGCGGCTAACTTAATAGAAAAATTTTCTCGTGCAACAGACTTCTTGATTATCAAGTTTTATTAAATAATGGCGTTTTGGTCAAGTAATCGGGAAATTTTTGGTAGAACCGACTAGTCGCAGGAAGGCCGTTCATCGTTCTCTCCGCCATTGTGATCGACTGCCTCTTTAACCTGGGTTCCAATCCGGAGCGTGAAAAATGTGATCAAGCTCAGGGTGAAACCCGCAGTCCATTCGCCATAGGCGGAAGCCATTCCGATTGCACCGGCACACCAAATGCTTGTGGCCGTTGCCATTCCTTTCACAGAGGCCTTGGTTTTCAGAATCGCACCTCCCCCGAGGAATCCGAGGCCGCCGATCAGCCCCTGCATGAGGCGTGCGTTGTTGACCAGGGCTTCATCGCCGAGGAACCGGAGTCCGATCAGAAGGAAACCGCAGGCTGTCACCGACACGAGCGGGAAAGTCCGGATGCCGGCAGCCCGCTGGGAACGTTCCCGGTCGTAGGCAATCGGCAAAGTCAGAGCGAAGGCGCCTGCCAGTTTCAGCAGGATTTCAAAATCAATCATCGATCAACCGATTAGCTCTTGTGTTTCAACTCGCTGATCATGATCGATCCGACGAGGAGCAATCCGCCGATTGCGGCTGCGAGGAAGAAGAGAATCGCCAGGCCCGGGTATCCGAACAGAGTGAATCTCGATTCGATATTCATCATCATCGCCGCCCCGACGATCATCGCCGCCAGGATCAGCCCGACGGTGATCCGGTTCGCGACTCGGTGAAATCCGCGCAGCAGCTTGTTTTCATCGATGGCATCGACGCTGACTTTCACGTCGTTTTCGGCCAGCGAAGTCAGGAAATCGTTGATCCGACCCGGCGTCTGGCTGAAAAGCTCCTTCACATCCGTGAGGAAGTGCAGGACCCCGCCGAAGCTGAGGTGATCTTTGAGTCGATGCTGAGCCAGCGGGCCCGTGTGGCGGCGGATTGCAGCATCCGGATTGAATTTCGGATCCAGCGTCTTGCCGATGATGTCGAGATTCAGCAGCATTTTCCCGAGCATAAACATCGAGTCGGGAATGCGCAGGCCGTGTTCGCCGCACACCTGGGTGACTTCCATCACCATTTGGCCAACCTGCAGTTGTTCCACATTTTGCCCTTTCCGGTCTTCGACCAGCCGGACGATCGCCTCTTTGCAGGATTCCATTTCATAATGTTCCCGCGGTGTTCCAATGGACTGGGTAATTTCAGCCGCATCCGAGCTGCGACCTTCCGCGATCGCCGCCAGCAGTTGCAAAAGCTGATCTTTCAGCTGATCAGGCACCGTTCCGACCATTCCCAGATCGAGAAGAGCGAGCCGGCGGTCGGGAGTCAGTAAAATGTTCCCGGGGTGCGGGTCGGCGTGGAAAAATCCGTCGATCAAAACCTGCTTCAGGTAGGCTGCGAAGAGTACTTCGGCGAGCTGCTCGCCGTTCACTTCGACGTGCACTACGCCGGACAAATCGGTAATGTTCGTTCCGGCGACGTAGTCCATCGTCAGCACCCTCTCGCTGGAGAAGTCCGAATACGTTCCGGGCACAACCAGCAGGTCGGCCCCCTCCAAATTCTGTGCGAGGCGTTCGAGGTTCATCGCTTCCTCGTTGTAATTGAGCTCCTTCACGATCGAGCGACGCATTTGGGAAACGATCCGTCCGGCCTCATATTTCCTGCCGAATTCGGTGTGCTCGTCCACCCAGGACGTCACCTTCGCGATGGCATCCAGTTCATCGAGAACTCGCTCCCGAATGTTCGGGCGCTGTACTTTCACCACGACTTCTTTTCCTGAATTGCGCAATGTGGCTCGATGGACCTGGCCGAGGGACGCTGTCGCCAGCGGGGTTTCGTCAAAATCTTCGAACAGTTTCGAAATCCGTCCGCCCAGTTCGGCTTCGACGACCTCGCGGATGTCTTCCATCGGGACAGGTTCGACATCATCCTGCAGCCTTTGCAGCGCTGCCATCCAGTCCGGCGGTATAATGTCTGCACGAGTCGAAAGCAGCTGTCCCAATTTCACAAACGTTGGTCCCAGTTTTTCGAGGTCCCGGGCGAACTCTTTTCCGTCTTCGGACGGTTCAACCGTCGAGGTGACTTCGAAGGTTCCGGCAAATTCATCGGAGCCGACCCCCAGTTTCGATCCATATTTCAGGAACAGGAGGGCGACATCTTTGTAGGTGGCTAGGTCGGTGGTATTCATGGTGACTCCGTATTACGCAATTCCTGTACCTGCTACACAGCACTCTGGAATGGGACTTCCAGCCTGCCGTGGTTGCAAAACGCTCGACACGGCCTCCTTCGCCAATTGCAGAATGCACGAGTGATCCGTGTACGAACAAACAGGGTCTGTTCGCCGAACAGACCCCGTTGGATCGTCTTCGTTCTGGTTGCTCGTTATCGGATCACGACCGGCGTTCCGACGCCAACGAGCGGGGCGAGTTTCGCGGCGTCCCAGTTCGCCAGGCGGATGCATCCGTGGCTGGCGTTTCGTCCGATATCATCAGGATTGCTCGTTCCGTGAATGCCGATGCCTTCACTGTTGATCCCGATCCAGACGATGCCGACCGGGTTGTTCGGTCCCGGCGGGAAAATATGGGCGTTTTCGCTGCGCTTCCCTTCTTCCAGCATTTTCTCGTCGTATCGGAAAGTCGGCATGAAGGCGACGGTGTCCACTTTCCAGTTTCCGGGAGGCGCCTGGTTTCCCTCGGCTCCCGGCGTGATCGGGAAGGTATGAACGAGTTTCCCGTCCTTCCGGAATTCGAGCATTTTATCACGGCTCAGCACGGTAATCTCACCCGCCGACTCTCCGGCGCTGCTCGCATTCTTCACGGCGGAAAGATCAAACGGTTCGGCCACATTGGGCACGGTCAGGGTCGTCCCCGCACTCAATGAAGATGGGTCGACCTGCGGATTCAGTTCGCAGATGAAATCGGGATACGCGTGAAATTTTTCGGCGACCAATTCGAGGAGTGTTTCGTAGGGAAGCGATGATTGATCTGCTTTGGCTGCCGGCTGCTCCGGAACATTCCCGAGCTTCTTTTCATCTGCGGAGGTAATCGTGTATTTCGTGACCAGTGGTTTGTTCCACGGGATTTGGCTGATTTTCGACAGATCGGGATCGCCGGACTGAGTGAGAGGGATGGCCTGTCCCGAATTGGAAGCATTCCATCGGGTCGTGGCTTTCCGGGTAAATTGTCCCCAGTAGGCGTCGATTCGGCCCGGGCCGAAACCGTTCGAGTCGAGGAACAGCTGAATTTTCAGAGCCGCCTGGCGTTTTTCGGATTGGACCGATTCGTTGCCTTCCGGGTGAAAATCGTGATTCCCGGCCTGGAGGGAAAATCCCGTGCCGGCGAGAAGGGCCGCCAAGAAGCAGCGGATGACAGAGTTGGAG
>JABDJT010000459.1 GCA_013003335.1 Verrucomicrobiales bacterium
CCGTTGAGCGATTCGAGGTTCAGTCCGGTCAACGTGACTTCAACCGTCTGCCCGGCTGCTGCGACCGGCGGGTAGATGGCGTGCAGCTCCGAATGTGGAAGTTGGGCCGATCCGAATTTGGAAAAAATCGTAAGCGCGAGGGCAAAAACGATCCAACAGGGTTGGTTCGTTGAACAGACCCTGTTCGTTCGGAAAACAGCTGGCAGGCGGTTCATCTTCGAAAATTTGGAGAGGTTGATCTTGCTCAATGGTTGAACAGGAATTCCTTCGTGTTGAGCAGGGCCCAGAGAATATCTTCAAACGCTTCCTGCTCGGCAATGGCCGGCGTGAGCTTGTCTTTCTCATCCGCGGCAGCGGCAGTGCGTTTCTTGTTCAGGTGCGCCTGGGCAGCGGCGATTTCTTCCGGCTTCGGATTTCTCGCCAGCGCGTAGAGATAGAGCTCGGTCAACCGCTCGTTGTCGGGGCGTTCGGTGGCCTTGGCGAGTTGCACAGCACGGCCGTTGGCGTTGCTGAGCTTGTTCTGAATCGTATCGGAATTGATCAGGTGGAGGCTCTGGGCGAGGTTCGCATCGGCGACACGTTCGCATTCGCAGGCGCTGTCCATTTCCGGCCGGCCGAAAACCGTGAGGAAGTAGGACTGGCTGTTGAACTTGTCATCAGGCAGGTAGGTCGCGCGGACGCCGATGGGTTGGCCGGTGAATTTTTCGCTGGAATTCGAGACGACGTTGATGGCGTCGAGCAGGACTTCGGCCTGGAGTCTTTTCGGGTAATAACGGCTGTAGTTCTGGCTGTCGGCGACGTTGTGCTCGTTCGGCAGCGCGCTGAGCTGGTAGGTCTGGCTGTTGCAGATCGTGCGGACCAGTTCTTTCAAATCAAACCCGCTCTGGGTGAAGCTGCCGGCGAGGTCTGCCAGCAATTCCGGGTGAGTCGCGGGATTGGTCACGCGCATGTCGTCCTCCGGCTCGACAAGTCCGCGGCTGAAGAAATGTTTCCAATAGCGGTTCACCAGCATCTTGGCGAAATACGGATTTTCCGGTGAAGTCATCCAGCTGGCCAATTCAAAGCGCGGATCAGCGGTCGGCGGAATTTCGAGCTGCTCTTCGCCGAGCGGCCTGGGCTTCAACACGACCTTCGTGTTCGGATTCGCCATCTGTGCGGTGGTCCGCTTGTGATAGATGATTTCCTCGTCGGGAGCGTCCCCGGCTTTCCGGCCGACGGCAGTGAAAAACGCGGTGAAGCCGTAGTAGTCGTCCTGCGACCATTTTTCGTAGGGGTGATGGTGGCACTGGGCGCATTGCATCCGGATACCCATGAAAACCTGGGCAACGTCCTGCATCTGCTCCTTGTTGTCCTTCACCGCCCGATACCAGGCGACGGGAGGATTTTCACCGATCTCGCCGGAAGCGGTGACCAGTTCCGTGACGAATTCATCGAACGGCCTGTTTTCCGCGAGGCTGGTTTTGATCCATTCGTGAAAGGAGTAGGTGCCCCGCTTGTAGGTTTCCTTGGATCGCTTGTTGCGGAGGATGCCGGCCCATTTCTGGGCGAAAAAGGCCGCGTAATCGGGCGAATCGAGCAGGCTGTCGATGTGCTTGGCACGTTTGTCCGGATCGTTGGAGACGAGAAATGCTTTGGTTTCTTCGACGGTCGGAAGGCGGCCCGCGATATCGACGGTGACCCGGCGGATGAATGTGGCATCATCGCTGACCTCCGACGGCGGGAGGCCGAGCAGGGTCAGCTTTTTCAGAATGTGCTCATCGATGAAATTTTTCGGCTCGGGGGAGTTTTTCATCTCGGCTCCGAGCGGGATGGTGGCGCGGAAAACGTCGACGTGCTCCTGGAACTTCACCATAACCGATGTGGTCCCGGTCTTGTCGTGCAGTTCAACCGTGCCGAATTCGTTGACCTCGGCCATGTCTTCCTGGTTCGCTTCAAAAATCGCAAGCCGTGTAATGTCGCGCTTGCTGCCGTCGGAGAAAAAAGCAGTCACCGCCAGCTGCTGTTTCGCGTGGGGAGTGGCGATCCGATCTTTCGGGAAAACCTCGATCCGCTCCACCTTCGGCGCATCTTCCGCAGTGTAGGGCATCCCCTGCTTGATCCAGCGGGTGATCATTTCGTAATCCGGCGAAAATTTCTCCATTCGGATACCGCCCTCGTGCGGGATTTCCCCGGTTGCCTTCATCACGATCAGCGAGTGCTCCGGGGCGGCCGGAGAAATCCGGCGGCCCCGCGATTCCCTCACCAGGTAGTCGTGATCATTCCAGGGTTCATATCCGAGCAGCGACAGTCGAAAATTGTTTTGTCCACCCGACTTGCCATGGCAGCCGCCGCCATTGCAGCCGTGCTTGGTAAACACCGGCACGAGATCATTCACGAAATCGACCGGCTGTTCCTTTTCAAATTCCTTCACCGTGATCTTGCAGGTAACCGGCGCTCCGGTTTCCGCCTTCGCGGTAATCGTCGCCGTACCGTTCCCGGCCGGAGTGACGTATCCCCGTTTGTCGATATTGACGACGTTGGCGGGTTCTGCCGAAAACGTCACCTTGTCCGTCAGGTCGGCCTCGTATTTGCCGGCGGAATTGGAGATGATCAATTGGGTTCCGGCATCGGGTCCGGTGAGCGTTGCCTCTGTTCGATTGATTCCCAGTTTCGCGTCCTGAGCAACTGTGAGGTGGGCGATGGCGAGTGCGGAGAGAATCAGGAAAATTCGCGGGACAGATGGGAGCGCAATCATGAATCGAAGTGGGTCGACAGGCAGGGGTTCTCAGACACAATCAAAGTTACAGGAAACGTCGTTCGGAAAACGAGGGAATTGCAGGTACGCCTTTGCGGGGAACGGATTTGCGGTGAAGAGGTTTCGAAGCTGCCGCGAATCAACAGGGTCTGTTCGAAAAACCAACCCTGTTCATTCGAAAACCGCCGTTCGAACCGGAAACCGTTGCGCACCGTAACTTTGGCTTGAAGGACTTGAAAGTCTTCGAAACAACCTGTGTCTTACCCCTATGAGCTATCCCTGTACCGACCTCGATTCCTTTATGGCTGGCCTGCGAAAACGGAACCCGGGCCAGAAGGAGTTCCACGACGCGGTTCAGGAAGTCGCGGCCGATGTTCTTCCGTTTATCCAGGGCAAAGAGAAATACGGAACCGAATGCCTGCTGGAGCGCCTCACGGAGCCGGACCGGATCATCACCTGGCGGGTCAGCTGGCAGGATGACGAAGGAAACGTCCGGGCAGATCGCGCCTGGCGGGTCCAGTTTTCCAATGCGATCGGCCCCTACAAGGGCGGCCTGCGATTTCACCCGAGCGTCAACCAGAGCATCCTCAAATTTCTCGGCTTCGAGCAGATTTTCAAAAACAGCCTGACTGGCCTGCCGATGGGCGGAGCAAAGGGCGGGTCCAATTTTGATCCGAAAGGCAAGAGTGACCACGAGGTGATGCGATTCTGCCAATCGATGATGACGGAGTTGCACCGGTACATCGGCCCGGACAAAGACGTGCCGGCGGGTGACATCGGTGTAGGCGCCCGTGAGATCGGCTACCTGTTTGGCCAGTACAAGCGATTGGAAGGAAAGTTCACCGGGGCGATCACCGGTAAAGGAATCGCTTACGGAGGGAGCGCGGGGCGGACAGAAGCCACGGGTTACGGTGTGGTTTATTTCATGAAGGAGATGCTGGCAACCAAAGAGGACAGCCTGGAAGGCAAAACAGCCGTCGTGTCCGGCTCGGGCAACGTGGCTCTCTACTGCCTCGAAAAACTGATCCAGCTCGGCGCGAAACCGGTCACCGCGAGCGACAGCGACGGGTTCATTCACGATCCGGACGGGATCGACGAAGACAAGCTCGAATGGCTGAAGGATTTGAAAGTGAACCGCCGCGGCCGCATCAGGGAATACGCCGAGGAGTTTGGCTGCGATTTTCACGAAGATGAAAAACCGTGGGGAATCGACTGTGACGTCGCCTTTCCTTGCGCCACGCAAAATGAGATCGATGAGGATGCCGCGAAGACGCTGATCAAAAACGATCTGATTGCCCTCGCCGAAGGAGCCAACATGCCCTGCACACTGGAGGCTCAGCAAGCGCTGCGGGGTGAAGTTCTCTACGCCCCGGGGAAAGCTTCCAACGCCGGCGGCGTCGCGGTTTCCGGGCTGGAGCAGGCGCAAAACTCGCAAAGGGTTTCCTGGTCCAAGGAGGAAGTGGAGGAACGCCTTCAGGAAATCATGCGCGAAATCCACGACAAGTGCCGGGAGTACGGCGATTCCGACGGAGACGGGGAAATCGACTACGTGAAAGGCGCCAACATCGGCGGATTTGTGAAAGTCGCCGACGCATTGCTTCAGCAAGGCGTGGTCTGATACGCATATCCTGACTCGCGCGAGCGGATTTCCCGAGTTTATCGTCGCGCATGTCTGACGAACTCTCTCCTGAAAAAATTCTCCAAACCGGTTTCGCTTTCTGGCCGGCCAAGACCCTGTTGAGCGCAGTGGAACTCGGCGTCTTTACCGAATTGGCCACGAAGCCGGCAAACCTCGATGAACTGCGCGACCGGCACGAACTGCATCCGCGAGGCGCACGTGACTTTTTCGATACGCTGGTAGCGCTGGGATTCCTGAAACGGGATGGCGACGGCGTGTATTCCAACACCCCGGAAACGGACTCGTTTCTCGACAAATCGAAGCCATCATACGTCGGGGGAATCCTCGAAATGGCCAACCACCGGCTCTATCCGTTCTGGGCCGATCTCACAACCGCGTTGAAAACCGGCGAGCAGCAGAATGAATCGAAGGCCGGTCAGGATATGTTCGGGAATCTCTATTCAGATCCGGAGCGATTGTCTGAATTTCTCCGCGCCATGTCCGGGGTCAGCCGGGGAGCGAATCTTCAAATTGCCCGGCAGTTTCCCTGGTCGGATTACAAGACCTTCGTCGATGCCGGAACAGCGCAGGGCGACCTCGCCGTCCAGATTGCTTTGGCCAATCCGCATCTCAACGGCATCGGGTTTGACCTGCCGCCCGTGCAGCCGATCTTTGAAAAATACGCTGAAGAAAACGGTCTCGCGAATCGACTCCGGTTCGAAGCCGGCAGTTTCTTTGACGATCCGCTGCCGAAAGCGGACGTGGTTTTGTATGGGCACATCCTGCACGACTGGGATCTTGAGGAAAAGCGTCACCTGTTGAAAGTTGCCTACGACGCTGTTCCGGAAGGCGGGGCCGTAGTGGTCTACGACTCCATCATCGACAACGAACGGTCGAAAAATGCGTTCGGCCTGATGATGAGCCTGAATATGCTGATCGAGACCGAAGGCGGGTTCGATTACACCGGTGCAGACTGCGAAGGCTGGCTTCGGGACGCCGGATTTTCAGAGACCCGAGTCGAGCACCTCGTTGGGCCCGACTCGATGGTGATCGGGATCAAGTGAGTGGCGACTCCGAGAGCTTCGTGCGCCCCGATTTTGAATTACGCGGAAGATTTGTGCGTCTCATACTCATTCAGATAACACGAATGAGTTATGAAGGCCCAGAAAACAACCAAACAAACAGTCGGGCGAACAGCAAACCGCGTTTTGGCGATCCTGTTCGCGTTAGTCTTAAGCGGCCCTTCCGCTTTCGCACAAAAATTCACCTCGGAATTTGAGAATTTTACGCTCAAAAAGTGGGGTGGCACTTATGTAATCTTCAATTTTGACTCGCGCCACGAAGTCGTTCCCTACCTGGCGGTCAGCGAATCTCCACTGAAGATCAAAAAAAGTGGAAAAGGGTTTCTGAATCCTCCAAGTGAAATTGCGGGGATGAGCTTTGCTCTCCTTTCCACTCCAACCAAAAAACACGAAGTGTTGATCGAAAACCTGAAGCCGGGCACGAAATACTTCGTGTCTGTCATCGGATTGCGGAAGGACAATGGCCCTATTTTTTTCCCGCTCATGAACAAAAAGTTCACCACCCGGGACAGAAAATTGGATATCCGGTTCACCAAGATCGAAATGCTGGACGACAGCGATGATCTCAGCCCTGGAGAATTCCGGTTCGGCTTTTTCGGTTACGACGGGAAACTGGCCAAATTGATCAATCCGGATCCGATATTCAATCTAAAGTACGGTGAGGTGAGCATCGGGTCCGACGATAATTTGAAGATCAATCTGGCCCATACGATGACCTTCAACAAAGAATCCTTACGTCTCGATGTCACCGGTGCGGAGGACGATGACGACACTCTGACTTCTGCCGAAAAAATTGCGGTCTTTCTCACTACTGGTGTGATCGTCCCGGAAACTCTACCCAGAGGCGGATTGGCAGTAGGCCCCCATGCCGGTACGGGAGAGAATTCCGCGCTGGAATGGGCAACGGCCCGCCAAACGTTTTCGTTTCCCAATGTAACGAATATCGACTCCGGAAACGACCCCTGGCAGCGGGAGACCTATCGGATCAAGTTTGCCCTGCACGCGAATCCCAACAAAGTTGATTTGGAAGTCAAGATTCACGGATTCATTGACGTTTACTATCAGTAACACTCGTCGTCACAATAACCCCACAAGATCCCTCCCGTTAAACGGGAGGGATCTTTGTCTTTGCCGGATCCTTCTGCTTCCAATCCGACTTGACCGTTGCCGGCCGGATTCATAGGCTGGATTCATGAAACAGTTACTGGTATTCGGATTGGGTCTGACCCTGTTTTCAGGCATGGCGGTCGGGGATGATTTCAAACGGGAGCGCGGTCGCGATAATGACGCGGCGAAAGATGCGAACGAAGGAAAGCCGGCTCCGGAGCTGCAGGTGACGAACTGGATAAATACCGAGTCGCCTCTGAAACTTTCCGACCTGAAAGGGAAAGTAGTGATCATCGATTTCTGGGGCGTCTGGTGAGGCCCTTGCCGAAGTGCCGTGCCGCACTTGATCGAGATTCATAACAAATACAAAGACCGGGTTGTTCTGATCGGCGTTCATTCCAAGAGCGGCGGCGACAAGATGGCGGCCTTTGTGAAGGAAAACAAGATCCCCTACCCCGTCGCTCACGATGCCGAAGGGAAAACGCAAAAGGCTTTCGTGGCCGATTCGTTTCCCGATTATTTCGTGATCGATAAGAAGGGCGTCCTCCGCGTGGCCGATCTCGCCAATTCTGAATTGGACAAAGCGATCGAGGCGATGCTGAAGGAAGAAGGATGATCTTCCGATCCGGAAAATCGTCGGGAAAATTTCTGCCTTCCCTGCTCACGCTGGGCCTCCTGTTTGGCGGCACCGTCGGTGCAGATGAAAAACCAAACCTGGTGTTTCTCATCGCCGACGACCTGGGCTGGGCGGATGTCGAGTTTCACGGAGGCAACACGCCAACACCGAATTTGAACCGCCTCCTCGCGGAGGGCGTTGAACTGAAGCAGCATTACGTCGCACCGGTTTGCAGCCCTACCCGGGCCGGATTTCTCACGGGGCGATACTGGAGCCGTTTCGGAATCACCACCCCAATCAACAACCGGGGCCTGCCATTCGAAACCGTGACGCTGCCCAAAGCACTCAGTGAAGCCGGTTACTCCTCTGCCCTGGTCGGAAAATGGCATCTCGGCTCGAAACCGGAGTGGGGTCCCAACCATTTCGGGTTCGACCACAGCTACGGCTCGCTGGCCGGTGGAATCGCGCCCTACAATCACCGCTACAAGAAAGGCGAATACTCGGTCACGTGGCATCGCAATCACGAGTTGATCGAAGAAGACGGTCACGTGACCGATTTGCTGGCCGATGAAGCCGTAAAATGGATCGGCGAACAGGACGGACCGTTTTTTCTCTATGTGCCGTTTACCGCTGTCCATCTTCCGATCCGTGAACCGGAAAAATGGCTCGCAAAAGTCCCGGCGGAGATCAAAGGCGAAGTCGCGCGCCAATACTCGGCCTGCATTCTGCACCTCGACGACGCCATCGGCCGGATCGTGAAAGCCATCGACGACGGAGGGCACAAAGAGAATACGCTGATCATATTTACGAGCGACAACGGTGGTTCCACCGCGGAAAACAACGATACGAAATACCCGGACGACAACTGCCCGAACGGCCGGCTGCCGGGAAACAACAAGCCGTTCCGGGGTCGAAAAGGCACGCTGTACGAAGGGGGAATCCGCGTTCCCACCATCGCCCGGTGGCCCGGAAAACTGCAGCCGAGAAGTGAATTTAATACGCCGGTTTGCGTGGTCGACTGGATGCCGACTTTTTGCTCCCTGGCCGCCGCGAAAGCCGACGGGGAAACCCTTGAGTGGGATGGGGTCAATTTGTGGCCGGCACTGGCAAAAGGGGCGGACCTGCCGAAGCGGGCAATTTACATCGCGGGTCCCCGGGGAAAACAGGTCGCTCTCCGGGACGGCAAGTGGAAGCTAATCCACGGCGGGAACCAGTCGCAACTCTTCGATTTGGAAGCAGACCCTGCCGAATCAAGCGACCTGGCTGCGAAGGAACCGGAGATCGCTGCACAAATGCAGCAGAAACTGGAAAAGAACCGGAAGGCCGACGTAAAATCCCGTGGTGGCCTGTAACGATTCGACTGAAACGAAAAAGCCGCCGCAAGGGATGCGACGGCTTTTCCAGGTCAATGGTGGTCGGATGAATTAGTAGTAGAAGGGGTCCTGCACCGTTACGTAACGGCCTCCACGCATGCGGTAGAAACGACCGTCGGCCGTGTAAAAGGTGCGGTGTCCGAATTTCACGGTCTGGTAGCGCCGGGGCAACTCGTCGTAATAGTCACCGTAGTTGTAGGAAACGGTCCGGAAAGGCCGGTTCACGACCACGTAGGCATTCCCTCGTGGCGTGAAGTAGGTTCCATTGTGGTAGTAATACACGTCGTCATCGACGATCACTTTCCGGTAACCGAACGGCAATCTTGCCACGGACTGGCCGTACCGGTAGGCGACTACTTCGACGTCATCATCGTCGTCGTCGTAGACTTCGTCCATGTAGTCATCGTCGTAATCATAGGTTTCGCATCCCGGGAGAAGGAACGCGATTGCGAGCAGCGGGGTAATTCCGGCAATCGCTCTTTTTTTCAAGGAGGGTGTTTTTTTCATAAGTGCAATTTGGGTTCGCCTTCTTGAAAGCGCAGATCAGGTGCCAGTGCGCTTTTTCGGTTCTCTCACCGGGTGAGCGGGAAAGAATCTCCCGATTTAGCGGGAAATTCGGCCCGCGAGAACGGGTCTCCAGCACCTGCTGGTCGAACGAGCTTGATCTTGCAAATTGAAAGACCGGACCGGCCTTCATCGTGCAATTTTCCAATTCGCACACGCCGAATCCATGAATCTACGGAGGCTCGGGGCTGGCACTCGATCTGCGCCTGTATGGGAGCATGAAGACCATGCCCGAGACAATCGAGAAGATTCAATACAAGCCCGCGGAGTCATTGCGAAACGGCGGGATCGCCAATTTACTGAACGCGACGGCAGACAGCGATACGGTCGTGACCTTGCTCCTGCCCATGGAAGAAAAGGGTGCCGAGACCCGGAAGAATCACATCATTTTCAAAAACGCCCTGAGCGATGCAGCCAGGCAGCTTCCCGAAAAAGCCCGAAACCACGGACGGATCGGCCAGGTTTTGAAAGACCTCGAATTCTTCGATAACCCGGTTGCTGAATTCTGGCAGCACCAGGAAAACGGCCTCGTGATGATCATTCCCGACTCCGAAGACATTACGGTTTTCAAAACACCCTTCCCCGTGGAGAAAGCCGTCGAGGTCAGCGAAAAGCCGCGAATCAGTCGGCTTCTTCCCCTCGCAGATGATTCACGAATCTACGTGCTGTTGCTGGACCTGGACGGGATCCGCCTGTTCCACGCAGGTCGATGGGACGTCGAAGAAATCGAATTGAACGACGTTCCCACGAGTCTCGAAGAAGCGATGCGCTTCGACGATCCCGAGAAAAGTCTTCAGTTTCACACCTCGGAAGTGAGCCAGACCCCCGGTTCCGGGA
>JABDJT010000237.1 GCA_013003335.1 Verrucomicrobiales bacterium
GCCTTCAGCCGGTCCGTCGAATTGCAGGTAAAATTGAAAGTGGCCGTAATCCATCCGGCGACCGAGCTCGTCGGCGAATTCCTGATCCTTCGCGAGCCGAGCGCCGTTGGAATTCACCAGCACGTAATCGATCCCGGGATTTTCGTGACACCACCCCAGCAATTCAAAAAAATCGGGATGCAGAGTCGGTTCGCCGCCGGAAAGCTGCAGGATTTCAATCGGTCCTTTCCGGTCGATCACACCCTGGATCCGCGTTTTCAAATCTGCCAAAGAAGTCGCCTGAATTTTGTCGCCAACCCCAACCGGTGAGTCCGCGAAACAGGTTGGACATGACAGGTTACACGAGTCGACAATTTCGATCAGGGCGAGGCAGGTCGACAATTTGTGGAACGGTTTAGGGTCGTCCGGCACGAGATTCAGCTGCGCGTTTCGCCCCAAAAAACCGATTCGATCACCTGCCGCCGGTTCCGCGCAGCACCCGGATTTTTCGTCTCCGCAGCATCCGCTTTCTTCGCCTTTCGACAGCCAGTAAAACCGCGCATCCGAACTGATCAGCGTTTCAAACGCCCCGTGTTTCCCGCACGATTTTTTTAAAAACACACGCTCTTTTCCGTCGCCGTTCGACTTCACCACGACCTCTGCCAAAACCGGATCCGCGCAGACCGGGCAACGACTGGTGGTGGATTTGAGGGATTGAGTCATGGTGACAGGTCATGAAAATCCGGTGCTTCAATTGAACAACCCTTCGTGACCAGCAGAATCACTAGGATTCCCAGCACGAGCAATCCAACGAGACATCCGACACAGTTTTTCCACTGGTCGGCGCGAATCTCGGCATCTTCTGTATTCTCAGGTTCTTCAGACATCAAGGCGAGCTTAGCTGAACCAAAACAACGACACAACATCCCCCGTAATTCAAACCGAGGTATCCGAGCCCCACGGCGAAAAAAATCAGCCCGAGAGCCCAAACCGGCATTTCCGGTTTCCGCCGCGCAAGCGCTTCGACCGCGATTCCCGCGGCAATCAACGCACCAAGAACGATCATCCCGACCAACAACGGTCCAATCCATTGATCCGTCCGGTTCATCGAAGAAAGGATCCAAACCATGACCCAGGCCAAAACGGAAGGCGCGATTGCGATGAGCAACTTGATCCAGCCATTCAGATTCCGGAATTTTGAAATCACGGACGGAGATGGTGGCGCACTCATTACTTCACTCTCTCAAAAACAACCGCATCTGTCTCATCGATTCGTTTTGCCGGAACATCAGTCAAATCGATCAAAATTCACATCCCGGAAACGATCACGATCAACCAGCAGCCGCCAAAAATTCCAATCGATGCGTAGGCTGCTGCAACGGCGAGAAAAATCAGGATCAGCACGGCAACGTGAACGCGTTTCGAGTGCTTCCGAATACCTTGGACTACCAGTCCACCAGCGAGGAGCGAACCGATTCCGATCAAGGCCAAGCAAATGCTGAACCAAATGTCTCCACCACGGGAGGTATCTACGACCGTGGCGATAAAAAACGCGAGCAGCGCCGGGAGGATCGCGATAAACGTTTTCAATAAGGCTGTGCCTGCTTTGAATTTCGGTTCATCGGGTTCGCTCATGCTACAAAGCGTAGCATTGATTTTACCGGTAAAAAATTATTTGATGATTCCGGCATGAAATCGCTTCGGTTCCTATTTCCGCTCTTCGCATCAGTCTCCGTGCTGGCCGGCTCGGGCAATTTTCAGCTGAAAACTGATCATCCCTGGTATCCCGGCGAGCTGGCCATGTCGACCTTCGACCGACTCGCCGAAACACAGGCCTAAGCTTACACCCGGGTTACCGGCCGGCCGGTGAAAACCGATGAAGACCGCGCACTGGCTGCCTGGTTCTGGCGCAACGTCCACTACGCCCACGGCCAAGATGGACGGATGGATTTGTTCGATACCGGCTTTGAAAAAACCGACTGGAATCGCGAATACTGGACGGGCCTGTTCGCCCACGGCTTCGGGCTCTGCGGGACGACGCACGCGCAGTGGATTCCCGAAATGGACGCGTTGCTGGGTCACTGCCGATCGCGCAGCGCGGGGGTAAAGGGGCACAACGCCTTCGAGGTTTTTCTGAAAGGCGGATCCTACGGCGAGGGCCGCTGGGTCCTGCTCGATCACGATCTGTCGACCGTGATTTTCGATCCGGAAGGAAAGCGGATGCTGTCGATCGAGGAAATCCGGAACGGCAAACCCGAACTGAAAAATCCCGACTTCAAACCGGAACGACAGCGCGGCTGGCGCCTTGCCGGCCTTTATCAAAAGGACGCGGAAAAGGTTTACGATGACTACAATTCTGTCGCTTATCTCGCCGGCTACGCCGGGCCACCGCCTATGATTCAGCTTCGATCCGGTGAATTGTTGCGCCGCTATCTTCAGCCCGGGTTGGCAGACGGGAAGTCGTTCGTGTTCTGGGGGCAGAATTACAACACGGACAGCGTGCCCGGTCCGGAGCGGAGCCGAGCCTGGGTGAATCAGCCGGAAAAAATGTTCGGCGCGAAAAGGGATGCCGGTCACATCGACGGACAAGTTCGCTTTGCGAATGCGGTTTCGATTTACAAACCGCGATTCGAGGATGGTACCTACCGCGAGGGAATCGTCGAAGAGAGCGCGAATCACGTGACCTTTGAATTTCAAACGCCGTATGTGATCGCAGCGACACCGCCGGACGACAGTGCGTGGGGCATCTACAAACCGGGCGGCAAAAACGGCTTGGTCATTTCCGGCAAAATCGACGGGCTGGCATTCGAAATTTCGACGGATCGCGGAAACACATGGCAGAGATCGAATGGGCCGGACCTCACCGATTTTGCGAAGGGACACCAGCAGTATTGGCTGAAGATCGGAGCCGGTGCGAAAGATCTGGCCAATCGCGATTTAACGATCACGACCGTTTGCCAGGCCAATGTCGCGACGATCCCACAGCTCCGCGAAGGCAAAAATCAGATCACGGTTTCGAACCCGGGCCGTGCCATCGTTTCCGCCGGACCAAACCTGGATCAGGCGATGACACACCGGATCGCAGGCGAATTGAAGGGACCTGAAATCACGCTCAAACTGGGCACCCCGCGCGGCGAAAAAATCGTTGCTCTGCATGCCGCGAGCCACAACGCCTCCGGCAACCCTCCCCCGCCTGATCTCGCCTTCGCCATCGAGTATTCCGCCGACAACGGGGCCAGTTGGAAGCCGATTGTGACAGATTGGAAAGTTGAACGGCGTGCTCCCGAACCGAGCCCGCCGGACTACTGGAGCCAATCGTTTACTTACGGCTCAATTGATCTGGAATCAGCGATCGACGGACCGGTTCAAGTCCGGTTTTCCAACAATCGCCGGAAAGGCTACCGCCGCATCGAGGCCCATCTCGAATACGAAATTTCGAACCCGACACCGGTCGAGGTCACGTTCTGCTGGACGCAATCTGGAGGTTTCGATTTCGAATTCGCAAAGCGCAGATTCCCCGCGAAAATCGACGGCGAAAACACGGCCTGGGAAATCGAGGCAGGTGAAAGTGTCAGAACGATCTGGGTGGAATACCGGTGCCCGTGAAAAAACGAATCGACAGGGTCTGTTTGAAGAACCAACCCTGTTGGTTCATAAAATCACTTCAGCGGGTCGGGCGAGCCGGTTTGTTTTTTCAGCGGCGAAAAAATCATTTCAGCTCCGTTCGCTTTCGTGTGATACACGAATTCCATCAGTTCGCCGAGCCGTCCCTTGGGGAACCCGTCTGCCCGTTCCGGAAACCAATGCAAATACTCGTAGGGCAGGTCGTAGAGCGGTAGATCTTTGTACCGCCCGAATGGCATCCGGTATCGCGAAAGGTCGGCCAAATTTTCCGCCAACTCTTCCCGAATCCGGTCGGCGGACAGGTCCCCGGAATCCATCACGCAAAAGAGAATTGGCAGTTCCGATCGATTGTTGACTCGCTCGAAAACGTGACGCCTTCGGCGGCCAGCAATTCGCACTTTTCGCGAATTTTTGTGCCTTCCGTTTGGCCAGCAAAACCACCGATGGTCAAATTGCTGGCGACCACCCGGTGACAGGGCACGGTCGGCGCA
>JABDJT010000498.1 GCA_013003335.1 Verrucomicrobiales bacterium
GTTTTACATACTCGGCGGATTCCTTGTCTGTGGGTGGACGAAAGGTGAGGGCTTCGAACAGGAAATCGACTGTTTTTCGGATGCTATCGTCGCTGGTCTCGGCATCCTCTTTTAAAAGCTCGTAGACCGGTGTGATGGGGCGGGCGATTTTTGTGCTGTAGACGATTGCCGTCGGTAGCCCGCGCAAGTCGCCCTTCGGTTTCACCTGGTCGTAGGTTCTCGGGTCGTCGGTGATCTGTTCCGGCATCCCGACTAGGCTCATCGGCCCGTAAGCCATGTATTTGAGGATGTCTTCGGCCTTGCCGAGAATCTGTGTCGCTTCGGCGCTGTTCACCGTGTAAAAATCCGGGTAATTCTCGAAGCCGTGTTTACGGGCCGAGGCGAGAACAACCGGCACGCTTTTCACGGCGGTCGCGTAGGCAACGGTACCGCCTTCCCAGCGGATAATCCGGTCCGTGCCGAAATAGAGCTTCAATTCACCGCCGTGATTGGTCGGGACGACATCGCCGCGGGTTCGAACGCCGGGTTTCGCCGGGTCGTAATCCGGTTCGCGATTGATCAGTTCATTCAGCCGCGTGATGTGCTCCTGCGGCGTGACCCGCCAAATCCGGGCGGGGGAGGAGGTCGGCTCCAGTTCGATGCCTTCCGGTAGTTCTCCAAAAAGCAGATCGTGATCGACAAAGTTTCCCTTGTGGGGATCGAGGTGAGCGTAAAAGCCGCCTTTGTTCTCCATGACGCGGGTCAATTCGCCAACGATCCAGTCGGAAAACTTGAGCCGCTCGATGACTTCGGGCTGCGTTTTCTTGCTGGGTGGCATTTCCTCGAGAGTGACCTGCGCCCAGACCGATTTCCAAACGGCGGCGTTGGTTTCATCGACCGGCCCGAGATCGAACAGGTTGAGGTCGCCCTTGGCCGTCTCGTCGTCGTGACACTCGTAGCAGTGATTATCGAGAAACCCCTGCGCGAAGTTTTCGAAGTCACCCTCGACGGGCTTTCCGGGTGTGTATGATTCTCCGGCCGCGGCCAGCGTGCTGCTTACCGCACAAGCCACGACGCTCAGACACAGCCGGTTCATACCAGGATTTCTTTGAGCGGACCGTTTCCGGAATCGAATTTCTTCGCCATCTGTTCGCTCATGTTGAAACGGTCGACGTCGACTCCGGCCGTTTTCAAGATCGAGGTATACAGGGCATTGATCGGGCGGGTGCCGTCGAGTTGCGTGAAACATCCGGTCTTAAAAGCGCCGTTGCAGTTTCCGAGCAGCATCACCGGCCAGTTGGCACCGTTGGTGTGCTGCTTGTCGGCGTTGTTACTCGTGTAAACGATCAGCGTGTTGTCCATCATGGTGCCACTGCCTTCGGGAACGCTTTCGAGTTCCTCCATCAGCTTCACAAGCATGCGGCTGTTGTATTGGCGGATCTTGATCCAGATTGGATTATCCTTCTGAGTCATGTGGCCGAGATTGTGGCCCTGCTGCTCGACGCCCAGGCCCTTCCAGGCACCGAAAATTTCGCCGCGACCGGAACCAATCGTGAGCGTGTTGGTGATTCCGGATTTCAATGCGGAAACACCTAGATCGAGAATGCAGTCATGCCAATCTGTCTCAAACTCGGGATTCGTGTAGCGGTCGTCCACTTCGGGCGCGAAATTGCGGAGGTGATCGGAAACCTTGCCGAGACGCTCGCGCAGGCCGTTCATGTCATTGAATCCCTGCACAAACTCACCGTAGCGCTGCTTGTCGGACGTCGGCAGAGCTTTCCCCTCGGCAGCCGCCATTTGCTCGATGCGATCCAGCATACCCGAACGGGCCTCGTGCTGGCTCCGGATATCACCCGTGGAAATGCCGCCATACAACATTTGGTAGAGGTGATTCGGGTTCGAATGCATGAAAATCGGCTTTCCGGCTCCGCGAGCGGAGAGGTTTGCGACGGTGGGCTTGGCCCGCATGTTTTCCAGCGAATCCATGCCGATGCAAAGATGCGGCAAAAGCGTTTCCGGGAGCGCCTTGCTCAATTCATAATCAATCGTCGGACCGCTGGGCGGAACGCCGTCACTGCCACGATATCCACCGAGAGCGCCGAAAAATGCACTGTGCGACGGGCTGGTGTGTTTTCCGTGGAGGCCGGCGATAATGTGAAGCTTGTCCTTGAACGGCTCGAGCGCGGAAATCGGCTCGGGCAAAACCGCCTTCGCGAGCGAACCGCTGTTCCTCATTCCGGCCGGAATGCAGGTTGCGGGTTCGAAGCCCTGGTTCTGCATGAAAAAGATCACTCGCTTGGGCCCTCCGGCCGCAACTGAAGATGCGGAGGATGCATGGGTGAACTCAGGCAAAACGGACGATCCGAAAGCGGCTCCAATGCCCGTGGCAATTGATTGAAGAGATTTTCTGCGGGTGATCATAGAATGATTAATTTCCGGGAAGACTAACCGAATATTCTGACCGGTTGCCGGCCTCTTTTCAAACGAATCGTGGGGCTTTATCGTGGGATGAATAAAGGACGGATTTTCGATCCAAAGGGTCTGTTTGCCGAACCAACCCTGTTGGTTCGTAGATTCTCAAATTTGCTGAATCTATGAAAATCTGGAGTTTTACTCCGCTTTCTCAGGCGTCGCCGCTTTGCGAAATGTGTTCCATTTCTTCACCGCCTGATGCAAACCGGGTCGCTCGGTCAGACCGTCTCCGAAAAAGCCCTGTTTCACGCCGGGATTGTTGAAGCCTTTCGGGGTATCAACCGGATTGCACCAAAAAACGCCGAGAATGTAGTCGGTTTCGAAGGCGGCTTTCATGTATTTCGTGTAGGCCTCTCCGGCCGCGACGGAATTTTCTTCGAGCTTCCACACTTTGATGTCTTTGTCCCCGTCTTTGAACCGAATCGCCCAATCGCAGATGATGATCGGTTTGCCGGTCATTTCGTAAACCTCTTCGAATTTCTGTTTGGGAAACTCTCCCCAAAAATTCGGCTGGATGGCGATGGCATCGACGTAGGGCAGCATCTCCCCGACGACTTCGGGGACGATGGTGTTAAAGGCAAAGCGGTCTCCGAAAACGAGGGAGTCGGGATCGTATTTTTCCTGGGCCGTGCCGACGACTCGGAAATACTCGCGAGCGATCAGCCGGAGAAAGGCATTGTCGCGGGCTTGATCATCTTCGCCCTTCCAGGTGCCGAGAAATTCCTGATAGGCTTTCCTGCCGGGCGCGTCATCCGGCAGGCCGCGGATGAACTCGACCCAGTTTTTCCCGGACGGATTGTCCAATGGCCAGGAACCGAGATCAGTCCAGCAATAGCCGATGACATTTTGCGGATGTTCCCGGCTGCGGGCACAGTTGAATTTCACGCCGGCGTCGATTCGGGCCTGCTCATTCGGATCGAATACGTCGACGAATTTGACGTTGTTTTTGCCGCGGTAGTAGGAAATCGGGACGAGGTGATTCCAGCTTTCGAGATAGGGCATGTCGCTACGAAGCTTTTCCGGGCAGCCGTAGCCGTAGGCATTGAAGCCGAGTGCGTTGCATTTTTTGGAAATTTCATCGAAATCGATTTCGGCCTTTTGGTTGTTCACGTGGGTAATGCCGTGGGCAAAAAACGGCCTGCCGTTTGAATCGATGAGCCAGTGCCGCCCGTCGATTTTCGTGAGCGTGATGGGTCGGGTTTTTGATTCCTGACCTGCTGCTGCGATCGGAAGCAGGCAGGTCAAAACCAGAATTGAATGAGCGATTCTCATGGGAGTCAGGCAATGATCGGATGAATCACTTCGCCGGCGACGTCGGTCAGGCGGAATCTCCTCCCGGCGTATTTGTAGGTCAGTTTTTCGTGATCCAACCCTAACTGATGCAGAATCGTGGCGTGCAAATCGTTGATGTGAACTTTGTCGACGGCGGCTTTGTGACCAATCTCATCAGACTCGCCGTAGCTGACTCCGCCTTTGATTCCGCCGCCAGCCATCCAGGCGGTGAAGCAATGAGGATTGTGATCGCGGCCCGGTTTGGCGGACTTTTGGGCGAGGGGCAGACGCCCGAATTCGCCGCACCAGACCACCAGCGTGTCTTCAAGCAGTCCGCGCAATTCGAGATCCTCCAGCAACGCTGCCACGGGCTGATCGGTCTCGCCGGCGAACCGGGAATGATTGCCCTGGATATCTTTGTGGCCGTCCCAGCTCCGCTGGTTTTCCATGCCGCCGGAATAAATCTGGATGAACCGGACACCCCGCTCGGCCAGGCGGCGGGCGGTGAGACACTGGGCCGCGAAGTGTTTGCAGCGATCCTGATCGAGTCCGTAAAGGGCCTTCGTAGCTGCGGATTCACGCTCGATGTCGAGGGCTTCGGGAGCGGCGGACTGCATACGCCAGGCGAGTTCGTAGCTCTCGATCCGGGCGGCGAGATCGGTTTCGTGGGGGCGCGAGGCGAGATGTTGCTTGTTCAAGTTGGCCAGCAAATCGAGCTGTCCCCGCTGCGCGGATTCCGGCTGTTGTTTGGCACGGTGAAGGTTTTCGATGGGGACGCCTTTGGGTTTCAGCCAGGTTCCCTGGTAAACGCCCGGCAAAAATCCGGAGCTCCAGTTTGCGGCGTGCCCTTTGGGAAGTCCGCGACCGAGTGGGTCTGACATGACCACAAAGGCGGGCAGGTCGCGGCTGTCGCTGCCGAGTCCATAGGCGACCCACGAACCGGCGCACGGAAGGCCCATGCGGGGCAGGCCGCAATTCATCGCGAAAAGCGCGGGGCTGTGATTGTTCGATTCGGTGTGGCCGGAGTGAATGAAGGCCATTTTGTCGACGTGTTCGCCGAGGTGCGGAAAAATATCGGACACCATTTTTCCACACTGACCCCGCGGCCGAAATTCAAAGGGCGATTTCATGATCCCGCCGACGGCGTTCGCGAAAAATCCGGTGTTCTTGTCGAAGCCTTCGAGTTCCTGCCCGTCGTGTTTTTCCAAAGCCGGTTTGTAATCCCAGGTATCGACGTGGCTGGGCCCGCCATTCACAAAAATCCAGATGACCCGTTTCGCTCTCGCCGGAAAATGCGGGGCCTTGAAGGCGAGGGGATCGGTCGTCGGAGCGGCCAGCAAATTCTCATCCTGCAACAGGGTCGCGAGTCCTAGCATGCCTGCGCCAGCGCCGGCGCGCCCCAGGAGCCACCGGCGGGAAATGAGAGGTGAATTTTCGGGGCTCATGGGAGGTAGAGAAATTCGTTGGAGGCCAGGATCGCCTGGCAAAAATCGGTCATCGTGGCGGCTTCGCCGGCGGCATCATTGGCGTATCGGCCTTTCTGGTTTGCCAGAAATTCGGCTGCTGTTTTCTGCTCGGCATCGGTAGGATGTCGCCCGAGAGCGATCTGGTAAACGGCTTCGATTGAGCCATTGGCCCGGTTTGCAAGGCCGGCTGCGTAGCTCCTCACTTCCGGATCATTCATCAGGTAAAGCGCCTGCGGAGCCACCGTCGTGGTGGGCCGTTTGCCGATGCTGACGAGGTGCTCGGGCCAGTCAAAAACGATCATCGGATTCGGCAGGTGGCCGCGTTTGATGAAAAAATAAATGCTGCGGCGTTTCATCGAATTGCTCTTCGAGCCGGGACCGTACAGCGTGCGATCCAGCTGGCCGGAAACGGCGAGCATTGAGTCCCGAATCGGCTCTGCTTCGAGACGGCGCGATTCAAATCGCCAGAGCAAATCGTTGTCGAGATCCTTCGCCGAGTCGGCGGCGTCATGATCGGAGCTTTGCCGGTAGGCGGCGCTCAGCATGATTTGCTTGTGCAGGCGTTTCAATTTCCAGCCGTTTTCGAGCAGGTCTTTCGCGAGCCAGTCGAGCAATTCCGGATGCGTTGGTGACGAACCCTGAAAACCAAAATCATTCGGCGTCGCGACAATTCCTTTTCCAAAATGCTGCTGCCAGATTCGATTCACGATCACCCGTGCCAGCAAGCGTCCCGACCCGATTTCCGGATCGGTCATCCACGAAGCGAGCGCCGACCGGCGATGACTCGATTTCGATTCGGCGGGCCGTTCGATTTTCCATTGGGTCTCCGATTTTTCCTCGGGCATGAGAACCCGCAAAAATCCCGGCTCGGCAACCTCCTGCTTCTGCTTCGGATCGCCCCGGTTCAGGTGATGCACGTTCGGGTAGAAATGCGGATACCCGCGTCCGTCGGCATGATTTTTCATCGGCGGCAATCCTTCCGAGCAAACCATCACCGGCTTCATCTCGCGTTTCGGTTCCGCGGCGAGGTGAGCATCCAGCGCCGCCTTTTGCTTTTTCCAATCTGCATCCCGCCCTGCAAACCAGGCCCAGACGGCGTCGCGCTCTTTTGGAGAAAGTTCGGATTTTCCCGCCTTCAGTTTCGCCGTTGCGGAGGTGAGATGGATTTCCCCGCCCTGCCCCAATTCAAAGTGAGCCGCCGGATTCTCTGAAACCGCCAGCCGGAATCGACCGAAGGTGTGCTGGGTATTCAAATGAAACCGCATCGTCACGGTGAGTTTCGCATCCGCTTCGAGCGGTTTTTCAAAAACAAAAATCGCCGCCTGATCTTTGCCGATCCCACCCCGATCAACCGCCCACCCGGTCTTGTCGCGATTCCCATCGATCGACCCTTTCACCGAGAGGGTTCCCTTGTCCTGCTGGTGAGTCGCTCGCGCATCGACCAGTTTGACCGGAACGGATTTCCCGTCGCCGGTTTTGGCCTCGATCTTCAGATCGCTCAGCGCGAAATTTCCGTTCCCCGCCCGGCCCGGCCCCTTGCGCTTCATCGAATCGTGAGTGAGCGCCTCGATCCGCAGTGCGCTCGCTCCGGCTGCGACGTTCGTCACGACGGTGGTTTCGTCGAACGCCGGCGATTTTCCGCTCGCAAGCCAGGAGCCATCGGGCTGCTGCGTGAAGGTTGCTCCGTCCCGCGACGAAACTTTTTCCAGTGAGAGAACGCTCCAGGCTGAATCGGGCGCGATTTCCTCCAGTCCGGTCGGCTGCTTCAACCATTTTCCGAACTCTCCCCTCAGCTTGGCATCTTCGTATCCCTTCAAATCCGCAGCGAGCTGCTCGCGTTTTTCCGTCCAGGATTGCTGACGGGTTTGAAACGACTCGGCGTTGAATTCGAGCGGCGTTTCGCAGCGGATGGCCGTGGCAAATGTCGCTGCCATTTCATAATAATCGTGAACCGGAATCGGATCGTATTTGTGATCGTGACAGCGGGCGCAGCCGATCGACAGCCCGAGAAACGCAGCCCCGGTGGTCCCGACCATGTCGTCGATTTCATCGTAGCGCGACTGCTCGAATTCCGCCTCCGTGATTTGCGTGGGGAATACACCCCCAACCAGGAAACCCGTCGCCATCCAGGCCATGCGATCATCCGGCACCAGTTCATCGCCGGCCAGCTGCCAGCGCACCATCTGATCCCACGGCATGTCTTCGTTGAACGCCTCGATCAGGAAATCCCGATAATAAAACGCGTTGGGACGATCGTAATTTTGCTCAAACCCGAAGCTCTCCGCGAACCGCGCTACGTCCATCCAGTGCCTTGCCTGGCGTTCTCCAAAATGCGGAGACGCGAGCAGGCGATCGATCAAACGCGACCACGCCTCCGGCGATGAGTCCGAGAGAAACGTATCCATTTCCTCCGGCGATGGCGGCAACCCCAGCAAATCGAGATAGGCCCGCCGTGCCAGGATTCGTTTCGAGGCCGCCTTGTTCGGGAAGACTCCGGCTTCTTTTTGGCGCGCCAGGATGAAGTGATCGATTTCATTTTCGATCCACGCATCTAGGA
>JABDJT010000546.1 GCA_013003335.1 Verrucomicrobiales bacterium
GATGAAGGGGTCAGCTTCATCGATCCCTGGATCAGCGAATGGATCGGCGGCTGCTCCGCCACCGCCTCCGCGGGATGAATCTCCCGATTGTAGAAACGTCGGAGGGACCTTGTAGGTTTTCTCCACAAACGTCGAGGGGTCTATGGGGGAGAGCGAAGGTGGAACTGCCCCGCCGCCGAAAGGATCGTCCGCCGGGGCGGTTACACCAAAGGGATCGCCGGGGCCCGTCCCGCCGAATGGATCAGATTCCGATCCGGCTTCGGGTGGATCTGCCATGTCAGGGGACAGGGCGGCGTCGCCGGGGCCAGGGCCATGCGGCGGAACGTCCGGTTCCGGAGTCTGATGATTTTCGCTGCACGCTCCGAGTCCTAAAAAACCACAGATTACTGCGCCAACTGCGGTCAATCGAATCGCCTTCATCGTGGGCAGACTACCTTTTTTTCACCCTATCCCGGAGCAAAAAAAGCGATTCTCGACTGAAAAATCTACGATTTAACAAGATGGGAATAACGACGTAACCCTATGAAGTCGCCAATACACTAATTGAATTAGAAAGGAATGCGGAGCGACACAGAAGCCGCGTGACGGAGAAAATCTTCGGCAATCTGCGCTTCGTAATCGGCGGAAAGAGTGAAAGAACCGTGCCGACTGATGACCAAACCGCCCCCGAGGATCAGATAATCGTCATCCAGGTTGGCGGGGCGGAGGCTGAGCCGGTTCGCGGGAAAGGCCCGCAGTGTGGCATGGACCGGGTCGCCATCATTTAGATACTGGTGGGACCATCCAACCCGGACATGCGGCGCGATGTATCCGCTCGCGTTTTCAATGGGCATGGAAATTTGCCAGCCGATTTCGGAGGCCAGAGAATCAGTTTCCTGATCGTTCACGGCGAGATTGAAAACGCCAGCCCCGTTCTCGTGATAGTTGTCAATTTCGCTCCGCTGATATTCGGCCTGTAGATAGGGACCGGTGACAAACGGGCCGAGATCCATGTGCCGGCCGGTATTGAATTGCGCGGTGAAAGCATCGCTGTCGGTGTCGGCAATCGCTGTCCGGCTGTTCAGCGCGGTCCGGGAAATATCGTGCTCAAACTGGCCATAGGCGAGCAGTCCGTCGACGTAAAAAGGACCGTCATACCAGGACCCGTAGACCGAAACGACTCCGCCTTCGACATCGGAGGAGCCGAGGCGGTTGCCAAGTTCGGTATCGGTTTGCGACCAGGAACCGGCGATCCCGATGGTCTGGTAGTCATTGGGGTGATATTCCGCGGCGACGGTCGCAACCCAGGTGCGGGAATCGAGCGTGCCGGCGAGACCAAAGCTGTCGATATCGAGGTCAATCCGGTCGCCCTGGGCGTAAATTACCCAGTAGGTTCCGTCTTCCATCGCAACGACTTTTCCGCCTTTTCCTCCACCGTCGTCGGAGAATTCAGTGGCAAGCTTGTGATTGGCACCGCCGAGGTACATCCCGGCGCGGAGTTGAAGCAGGCGCGAGCCAATGTCGCGTGTGGCTGCTCCCATGCTTTGGAATGCACCAAGTCGCTGGCTGGTGGACGATGGCAGGCTGTTCGCGGCAATGGTATCGCGCACGGCCTGACTGAAAACGATGGAATCGCTGGAGCTGAGAGTCTCCAGATTGGCGGACAGCGCATTGGAAAGGGCGCCACCGGGCAGGATGGAATTCACCGAGGTGCTGGAAAGAACCGAACCGGTCACGTCGCCCACCGTGTTCAGGGTGCTGTCGAGCGTGGAAGTCAATGTGCCTCCCGCACCGGAAACGAGGTTGTTCACCGCATTTTGTGTGTTGTTAACCGTGTTATTCGTACCTCCAATCAGGCCGCCGAGTTGGGCCTGGGCGGAGCAAGCGAAGATCAATGACAAGGCGAGCCCGCCGAAAGAGGCTGTTAAGTGGGGGCGGTTCATAGAAGGTAGTTTTAGCGATCGACTTTCAACTTGGAAAGTGAAAGTTCTATTGGATTGCAGATTTCAACTGCAGATAGATGCGTATGATACTCCCTCCTCTCAAACAATACCTTGTACGCGTTTTTGTCGCAATCACTGGGACTTTTAGGCTTCCATCGTGTGAGACGACAACTTCCTGAGGAGATGCGGGCAGGTAGTATGGCCGGTGCCCCGGAGGGCGGCATTGGCCGGAGTTGGGCAAAAGCAGGTTTTGAAGAAGACCCGCGCCCGGAGGTGCTCACGGATCGCACACAACGGGGGGGAAGTGAGTGCTGTATAGAGAGGCCGTGAACAACCTGCCGGAGCGGGGACCTTGCGGTCGAGCGGGTTACGCAGGTCCAACGAAACCGGATGCGGCGAATTCGATTTTTTTTCGGCGCACTATTCAGGAAGCCGCAGAGAGTCTTCTCCGGGGTTCTCTGCAGGATCCGCGCGATACATCACGGTCATCCGAACCTCATTCTTCGCGACTCTCTCGATCTCGATGTTGTTGACTTCGATTTTGAAATCCTCAGCGAGTTGCCTGCTGAGGTAGTTGTGATCCAACATTTTCGTGGTGTCCTTGATCCGATAGCGAATGTGGGTTGTCCGATAGCCATCCCGCCAAATCTTTGGATGATCCGCGAAATAGGCGGCCAGGATCACGACGATCGACGAAGCGATTTCCACCCTCGCGGGAAGGATGGCGTTGATAAACGTCAGCGCGACCGCTCCGAGAAGATAAGCAACTTCGGTTTTTGAGAAGGTGTCGCTGCGCATTCGAACGAGCGCGAGCAGGGCGAATACCGTAAAACCGAATCCGATTGTGAGACTGGTGCTGAGCAGGAAAATCGGAAACAAAAACAGATTAAAACCAAGCAGAAGGAACAACATCTTGTGGTCGTGGTGTCGACGGTAGTAGATCGCCCACGCAAAAATGAGGATCGTGAGGAGGTTGAACCCGAACTCGAAAAGCAATTGGACTGCCGACATTTCCTCCGTTCGCATCGCCCGGGTCGCTCCGCTCCCCAGCGGTTCGGTCATCTCGCTGACCACTGCGAGAAACGGTTCAATCCGGTTTCCGTTTTCGTTGTACTCCACGTCCTTATTTGGACCGGGTTTCTTTAACTCAATGTCGTAAAAGATTCCTTTCACCGCGTTGTCCACCCACTCGATTTCGGCGATCTCCTCCTGGCCGAAATCGCGTCGAAACCCCTCTTTTACTGCGTCCGGGAGATCGTCGAATGTGATGCTCCGTTCTGTCTCGACCCATTTGCCATCCTTTGTAAAATCCGCGCGAAATTCCCGTCCATCATCGGAGTATAACGCCTCCCAGTAGCCGTTGGAATCGACCTCCCATTCGGAAGCTTTCATTCCCGGATACTTTTCAGCAAACGCAACCTCGACTTCCGGAGGCGCGGCGAAGGCGATTGAGCCAGCAATAGTTGCCGGGAGAAGAAGGCGGAGAAAAAAGGGGGAATTCACATCTTTGCCTACCGATTTTCCAGCCAATACGCAAGACTGGAGCACTTGCCCGGTTCATTTTTTCATGGCCCAGTTTTCGGGAAAATGGTCGGGGTGACTGGATTGGCTGCCCCTGTCTCCCGCATTTCCCTTTGGAAAATTGCGATCGGCTCGAACCGCTTCGCTGGTTCAAACCCGGGCACGCCACTCCCATTTTTTGGGAAAAATGGTCGGGGTGACTGGATTGGCTGCGCCTGTCTCCCGCATTTCCCTTCGGGAAATTGCGATCGGCTCGAACCGCTTCGCTGGTTCGAACCCGGGCACGCCACTCCCATTTTTGGGAAAAATGGTCGGGGTGACTGGATTCGAACCAGCGACCTCGTCGTCCCGAACGACGCGCGCTACCAAACTGCGCTACACCCCGGATGCCGGTCCGGGCGACGTGCCCATTCGGCGGAGGGCGGTAAATAAAAACGGTTTGGGAAATTGTTCAAACCGTTTCTGCATTGTTCGATCCAACAGGGTTCGTTGTCCAAACCAACCCTGCTGATTCGATTTATGCTTCCGCCAGCGACGATTTCAATTCCTTTAATTCCTTGTCCCGCGCTGCCAGAACCTCCGAAGTCGCTTTCAACCGTTTCGCCGTCAGCTTGGCGATGAATTCATACAAAGCCGCGTAAAACTGCGGATTTTCCTCCTTCGGCTTCATGAATTCGAGAAACTTTTGATCCACCGCGAGGCAAAACGTTTTCGTCTTCGCGACGACGGAGGCAGAACGCACTTCATCCTCCAGTGCCGCCAGTTCGCCGAAAATGTCACCGGTGTTGGTCATCGTGACCAGCAGGTCCCCATCCTTCACGACGTCGATTTCCCCTGCGAGCAGGATGAAAATTCGCGACGCTTCCTGGCCTTCCTCGATGATCACATCGTTCGGATCGCATTCGATAATGGCGCTGGAATGCAGGACATCATCGAGGTGTTCCTTCGAAAATGACTCCAGGAACGGCACGTCCCGCAGGGTATCGGGCACATTATCCTCGTCGTGAATGTAAGCGTATTCTTGCACAGTGCGGCGGATTATAGGGAATTCGCCGATTCTTGTCGAGAGAATGAAACCCAATTGATTCCGCTGATTTCGGGCGGATGATTCGAATCAACAGGGTTGGTTCATCGAACGATCCCTGTTGCTTCGTGTTTTCCTGTCGGCGCGGCCAGGGCATACCGGAGATAACGCTCCTGCATGCGCCTCGGCCACCGGTCAAAATTCACCGGCAGGGGTGGCTGAATCACGATTCTTTCGTTCATGAAACTCCCCTCTTACCTAACTGCATCGAGCAACTCGTCCCGGCGGGAACGGGCTTCTTCGACGTCGTTGGTTTTCAGTGAAACGCGGATGCGTTCTGAGGTGTAGTCCGGGTAGTGCAGGGTGAAATGGCACCACCAGGTGCCACGGTTGTTCCACAAATGGTGGTTCGGATTTTTCTCATTCACGCGGACGGCGAGATTGCCGATTGTGGCTCCGCCGCCGGCGAATTGAAGGATGTCTTCGTAGGTCATGATATGATGCAGTTAGCTGTTTTTTAATTCAGTGAACCGCACCAGGCGTGGGAGAATTTCTGTTCGGGATTTCTCCCGCACATCGGATCTGAACGATCCAG